>NZ_JAAHGU010000174.1:0-13543 GCF_010692685.1 Okeania sp. SIO2F5
GTAAACAATTTCAAGCTATAAACTGTAAATTATCAATACCATTACAGACATCCTTAAAACTTTAAGGTTTAGCGATCGCCTAATTTATGAAAAATACAGCTCATACAGTTACTTTTATATTACATTGCAAATATCTATGTAACATGTAAAGATGCCAGCGCTCATTGCTATAATATGTTGTGTTTATAATCCAATACGGTTTCCTACGGAATGCTGCCCAAACAGATAAGACCAAAACTCATAAGGTATGGAACCATTAGATAAGCTTTTGAGATTACAGAACTGCCCAAAAAAATCCTTAACTCAACTGTATTGGTTTATAGAACCCATTTGAGGTCTATATAATTATGGTAGTCAAGTCTTTTCGCGCATCAATGAGTGAGGAACAATCATCAGCAAGGAGTGTTGAATTTTTTATATTATTTCTCCCCACATCTACCCTCTTACCTCTTACCTCTTACCTCTTACCTCTTACCTCTTACCTCCTGTCTCCTGTCTCCTGCTTCCTGTTTCCTGTCTCCTGTCTCCTGTCTCCTAGCTCAAAAAACTTAATATTTATGAAGATACGCTTAGGGGTTCTATAATCAATAGACATCTCTAGAAAAGAGGGAACAGGAAACAGGAAACAGGGGGGAATAATTGATAATGTATAGATAATAATTGATTTTATTTTTGATTTTTGGAGATTTCTAATAATTACTTCAATCTCCCCTACTCCCTACTCCCTCTTAATGTAAATCATCTTCCCAAACACCGATATAGACAAGATCATTCCTACTACGCTCAATTAAACCTTCGAGATTACCTGTTTTAAACTCATAGCGATTAATTTTACGGTTTCGCACATCCTGTAATCCTTGCTTGATTTCTGGAGTAATTCTCCAATTCAACATACTAATGAAAGCGGTTCTTACCATTAGGTCATCTATACCATCTGCCACAGACAACTCAGTTTGTCTTAAGCGACGAGAATCTCGATCATATATATAGCCTAAAGTAATTTGATTAGGAAGTAAATCATAAATTACAGCCCTAGTATTAGGCCAATAGCCACGCTCTTTAACTGTTGTAGGTTTTCCCAATAATTCTATTACTTTACTTTCTAATGTGCCTGGAGGTAAGCCACGAATAATCGGCAACCGATCCCTAATAGTAGAATTATCAATAGGATCGGAAGGAATATTATCTGGCAATATTAAATCTATAGGTATGTCAGGAACTGAATCTTGGGGAGGTTGAACCGGAGTTGGAGTTGGAGTTGGAGTTAAAGTTGGAGTTGGCTCAACCGTAGGTGGTATAGGTGTAGGTTTTTCTACTGGAGGTGAAGGAGTAGGGGTTGGTCTGACTATAGCAGGAACAGGAGATGGTGATGGTGATGGTGATGGGGTAGGAGTAAAATTGGGCAATTGCTCCATATCATTAGATTGTGGAGATGGTGTAGGAGTTACAATTGGTTTTGATATAGGAGTTTGAGCAATATCTGATGGTCTAACGGTGGGAGATGGTGTAGGAGTTTGAACGATAGGTGGTGTCTCAGGGGGCTGAGAATTTAACACTATTGCTGCTAATGTTCCTACTGTTAGGGTAGCGATCGATCCGAGTATACCCCACATCAATATTCCTTTAGGTCTTTGTATAGGAGGAATATTTGTAGTAGCAATTTTTCCATTTCCCACATTATGAGCTGGATGCTGTTGAGGTACAACCTGGATAGTTGAATGTAAATCAGTTGTGCTAGAATTTGATAAATCTTTTAGCCATTCCTCCACAGTTGCAGGTCGGTATTGAATATCCATTGCCATACCTTTTAGCACTGCTTGATTAACAGTACCACTAAGTTGAGGCTGTAACTCTCTGGGAGTAGGCATTTCTTGTTGCGCTCTGTTCATTGCTGCTATTGGCAGTCGTGCTGTTAATAAAGTATAGAGAGTTGCAGCTAAACCATATACATCTGTTGCTGCGGTACGTTTTCCTTGAACAAAATACTGTTCTGGAGGAGCATAACCATCAGAAACCAAATTAGTGTGAACCTGAGTTTTACCAGCAATAAATTCCCGCGCAATACCAAAGTCAATTAAGATGACATCCTTAGTACCCTGACGTAGCATAATATTTTGGGGTTTAACATCTCGGTGGAGTAAGTTATTTTGATGCACCACCATCAAAGCATTTCCTACTTGACGAATATAATGCACGGCGATCGCCTCTGGTAGAGGTTGTCCACTATATATAACTTCTGCCAAAGTTGTACCCGGAATATAGTCCATCACCATGTAAGGTTGACCATCTTCCACAAAAAAATCACTGACTCTGACAATATTAGGGTGGACACACAAAGCGAGTCTTCTGGCCTCATCCTGAAACTTCCTTTGAAATTCCTCAAAGTTGGGATGTTGACGTAGAGACTCATTGAGAGTCTTAATAACTACGGGTTGTCCTAAATAATTATGAGTAGCTTTGATAGTAATACCAAAACCCCCCCTTCCTAATTCTTGTTCTAATGTATATTTGTCCCCTTGTAAGTTTCTCAATATATTCATTATTTATTTCCCAATTTCTCTAGATCTTAGTGAATTACAGTAGTTTTTATTTTAAGTAGGGACATTCCATGGAACATCCTGGGGAGGGTTGTGGTACGCGAGTATGTGGTTTATCTATCAAGACTTACGCAGTACAAAGTATTCTCGTCATTGTGATCGATAAAAAAGCCATCTCAAATCCTAATTTTTCCTACCTCATCCGTAAGTCCTGTCTATCTTAAACTATAAGCTAGTGAAATTCAGGAGTTTAACTTTAGACAGTAGTCAGAATTTTCTCCTGACTTCTGAGAAGATGACTCCTTCTGCTGAATGCTAATAGATATGCTAAATAGTATCCTAACTTCTACTACTTCTCAGGGTGTTTCAATTACGAACTATTAGTTTTAATTTTGGGCGTTAGTGATTTGAGGTATGATATCATGTTTAGTAGTCCATTTCATTAGTTCTAAAGGGTTGCAAATTGCCACAATGACTTATTTTTCATAATTTGGAGAATTCACTTACCCATCAAAATTAATGAAATAAACCACTAGATAAGAGCGCGAACAAAAAACTTTCTCTTCTACTACTCTTTCTTCTTATTTCTTCCCTCCTGACTCCTGACTCCTGACTCCTGACTCCTAAAAAATTAAGATTAATATCATACACTAATTCAGCAACTATGACTTTGAAGATACTTTGCCTTAGTAATGGTCATGGGGAAGACGCGATCGCAGTTCAAATTTTACAAGAATTACAAAAATATCCTCTTCCTCCTAGTCTTGCTGCCTTGCCTATAGTTGGAGAAGGATACGCTTATACCAAAATACCTCGTCTCTCAATTATTGGTCCCCGACAAAGAATGCCTTCTGGTGGATTTATCTATATGGATGGGCAACAGTTATGGCAAGATGTCAAAGGTGGTTTATTAAAAATGACCTTTACTCAACTCAAGGCATTAAAATATTGGGTAAGTTCCGAAACTAAATTAGGTCATCAAGTAGTTATCTTTGCAGTTGGTGATATTGTACCTTTATTATTTGCTTGGTTGAGTGGAGCACCTTATGCTTTTTTAGGAACTGCTAAATCAGAATATTTGATCCGAGATGAAACTGGGAAACTTCCGTCCAAGTCTTGGGTAGAAAGTTTTCAGCATTGGTCAGGTTCGGTTTACTTTCCTTGGGAATGTTGGTTAATGAGTAGGAGTAAGTGTAGAGCGGTACTTACTAGAGACGATCTAACAGCACAAATACTCAGAAAAAAGTCAATTCGAGCTTATTATGTGGGAAACCCGATGATGGATGGTGTAGAGTTGGAAAATTCTCTGCTGTCAATGTATCGCTCTGATGCAGAAATACTAGGAATGCAGCATCAAGTTACGATTACTTTATTACCTGGGTCTCGTTCTCCAGAAGCTTATGCGAATTGGGAAATTATTATTCAAGCGGTTGTAGGGTTAGTAGAAACTTTTCCACAGCAAAAATTTTTGTTTCTGGGGGCGATCGCTCCTAACTTAAGCTTAGAACCTTTTATTACACTCCTCAATTCTTATCATTGGCAGACTGAACGAGAGATTAGAACTAATACTCAGAACAGTATTTTACAACTGCCAGTTGATAGTCCTGTACCAACCTTTTTTTCTGGAGAGGGAAGTATTCAGTTTCCTGTGAAATTAACTTCTCAGAATAAAAATGCTAGTCTGATTTTAGACCGACAAGCTTTTCCAGAATTTGTGCATCGGGGAAATTTAGCTATTGCTATGGCAGGTACTGCTACGGAACAGTTTGTTGGTCTGGGGAAACCAGCGATCGCTATTCCTGGCAATGGCCCTCAATTTACATCTACTTTTGCGGAAGCTCAAAGTCGTCTTTTAGGAATTTCTGTGACTTTGGTCAAGCACCCCAGAGAAGTTGTAGATGCGGTTAAGTCTCTGTTGAACGATCCAGACCGACTACAATTAATTGCTAAAAATGGGATTCAGAGAATGGGTAAACCGGGTGCAGCTCAGAGAATTGCTGATTTTTTAATGGGGTTGAAATGGATGTAGGCAAAAGTTATAGCGCTGCGCGCAGGCAACAGGCAACAGCGGTGCGACCCCGCGACGACGCCAGTCGCAAGGGAATGCGCACCAAGAGAGGCAACAGGGAGAATAAAAAGCTGTTTGCGGAGCATTCCGAAGAAATAATATAAGACTTTTAGCTATTGGACAGTTCCTGCAATTTGTGGATATGTCAGCGCACATTGCTATATATCATGTCCGGTTGAATACTTATAAATAAAACGATGAAGGAGTCAGGAGTCAGGAGGGAAGAAAGAAGCAAGAAAGAAGAGGAGAAAAAGGAGAAATTTTTTTGTTTAGCTGGCGCACAACGCACATTAACGCTACGCGACAGGTCAAGCGTAGCATTCCGCACCGAAAACGCGGAGCGCGGAACGGAGTCCTATCGCGATCTGATCCGGACATGATATTACTAACCCTTGCCAGCAGAAGAGTAAAAAATTTTTTTGAAATTAACTAAATCTCCAAATTTCTGAATTTCTCTACTACCACTAAAGGTAAAGAAAGAGCATCTGCAACTTGTTTGGTAGTTAAACCCATGCTCAATAACCGAGGAATAGCTTCTTGTTGCTGTTGAGCAATTAAGTTCCGTTCTTGTTGAGCTTGTTGACGTGCATTTGCCCCTCCTTCAGCGTTTTGTCTTTCTTGTTGAGCTATTAGACATCTGGTGAAAATAAACTTACCCTTTATTTAGCATCAGCTAGAGTTTTCAACAATTAATAATTAATTATTAATTATTAATTATTGATGATTACCTCTTCTTTTCAAGGAGAGGATTGACTAAAAGGAAAAATTTTTTTCTTTTTTCCCCTTAAAAGGGGAGGCGCATACCCACAATTTATCGGTAAAAGTCAGTTCCCTAAATCATTTTTCGTACCTTTTTCCTAAAAATCTATTCCCTGTTGCTTTCGGGAGCTGTTGCCTGTTGCCTGCTATGTGCAAAAAGTCTATATCTTTTTCACGCCTATGTCTATTTGTCTTTCTCGTTCGGCGTTTTGTCTTGCTTGCTCCTTTTGTTCGAGAATTTCTACATAAGTGGCAAAACGTTCTCCATCGGGTGGATAAATTTGTAATTCCCTACCCTCTTTTTCAAAGCGAATTCCGATTCGAGGACTTATCCAACCTTCCATCACTTCTATGGGAGTGAGAACTTCTCCTCGACACAACCATCCTTTTAATCTCCCTGTGTCTGGGTCATAAACATAATACTGTTGCGCCTTATATTCTGAATAGAACTCTAGTTTTGCTACTTCCAGTTCAGTAATACTGTTCCTAGGAGAAACAATTTCAAACACAACTTGTGGTGAAATATTATCTTCTTCCCACTGTTTATAGGAACTTCTATCTTCTTGAGGACGACTGAAAACTACCATCACATTAGGAGTTTGTTTTACCCAAGGTTATTTTTGTTTGGGATACCAGAATAAGTCTCCGACAACAAACACATTGGGGTTGTCTTTATACATACCAGCAATACCCCCAACAATAGTAGTAATCAAACGGAATTGAATTGTGTTATCAGCAACAGGTAAACCGTCACTCTCTGGATAAATAACTTCTGCTGCAGTGGAGGATGTCATTACAAATAACCTCTTACTTAACTTAAATGTTTATAACTTAACCCATCCTTATAGCTATTCACATTATATTTAGATATTTAGTATAGCACTATAGTTTTAATGATAATTTCTATTTTTTATTATCAATAATAGTACAGATGTATACGAAAGAAAATGTTGATCTTAATAGACATCTCCAGAAAAGAGGGAACAGGGAACAGGAATAAATAATTGACAATTTATAGATCAGAATTGCTTTTATTTTTGATTTTTGGAGATGTCTAATATAAAACCATACTAAAAATTGTATATCAAGTCTGTTTAACGGGACTAATACCAATTATCAAAAGTATTGCTATACTTAATTAGCCTATAGCATAGCAGTCGAACGAAAAACCTCTCTTTTTTCCCAGAGCAAATATCCTTCCTATTCTTCCAACTCTCTCCTAATAGATTATGATATAGCAGAAGGAAGAAGGAAAAATCTTCATTGTCTGAATTTTAAGCTTTTGATATGTCAAATACAGTAATGGCGACTGCTATACAGCAAATTTTAGGATAGTGAAGTACAGTTTAAGATTAGTCCATAATTCTTATTCATTCCCAGCTCTCAGATCCAGTTTGATCTGTTCCCTAAAAGCATAAAACTTTGTACCTCCAAAACTCGAAAACTGATGTAAATATTCAACCGGATATTATATTACTAGAGTCAAAAAAATTAAAGACTTTTCCTTTTTTTTATGATGCTTTTCTCAACAACGGTGATGATTTTTACTACCTTTTTGAGTTTTGTTAATTTTAATGAACGTAGGATGAAATAAATTAATTTACTGATATCTTTTATAGTAGCAAAGTTTGGTAAAATATTAGAAATATGTAGATATATCTGCAAAAATATAAGTTATCAAAAACCTGCTGAATTAATCTTACCAAAGGATAAAAATATGCCAATTCCACAAATTTACAATCGCGATGTTTTTATTTTAATAGACCGTAGTGGTTCCATGACAATATCTGATGCTACTACAGGAAACAAAAATCGTTGGCAATATCTTCAAGAAACTGTACAAGGTCATGTCTTTGAAATTCTGTCAGAGCAAGATGATGATTATGGAATAATTTGTGATGAGGTAACTTTATATTTTTTCAATCGAAATCAACAACCGACTAAAACTATTTACCTTAGAGATGCTGCCCAAGTACAAGCTGCTTTTAAAGAAAATAGACCTGGTGGTTCTACTTATATTGCTCCTACTTTAAATGAGGCAGTATCTCAGTGGTTTTCTAATAGAACTGATGATAAAGGTGCTTTTATAATTATCTATACTGATGGTCAAATTGATGATAGTAAAGAATTTATTAATGTTATTGGAAAAACTTGTTCTAATATCAATAGTCAAGATGAGATTAAAATTTTAATGATTGGTGTAGGTAGTGATATTGAGACAGAGGGAGCAATAGATTTTTATTTAGGAATTGATTTGAATGCTAATAAATTTCAATCTAGACGAGGAGAAGATTGTAATATCTTTATTTTTGATTTAATAGATGAGGTAATGGATGAGGGTATTATTGCTGCTCTTGAACGTCAACTTGAGGGAGATCCAAGAAAAGGATTAGGTGGTTGGATAAAAGAAAGATATCCAAGTTTATATGGTAAATATTTTGCTTCTTAATATTAAGAAGGAATCAGGAAGAAGGAAGAAGGAAGATATTTCTGAATTTAATTCCTCACTATTGATAGTGCGAAGATGTTTTATCACCACAATCTAAGTTAGACTACTTTTCTTCTTTACTGAAAATTTTGGTTTAAACCCTGCCCTTTTAAGAGGATAAAAAGTGGTCGTTAGCGGAGCGGGTCTGCAAGAACGGGTCTCCTCGCCATATCCAATCAACCAAGAGAAAGAAAATTCTGCATCTTCTCGCTTCCCTATTGCAGGAGGTACTGATAACGTAGTTCCTCTGTAAAGAGGCTAATTGTTAACCTTTACGCAGGATTCCCATAGGAAAGTTCCTCCGGCAGTAGGTTAACTGAATTGACTTTCTCCTAAATACTGACTACTCATTACTTATTTATTCTGATATTTATAAATTTGTGCAATTTTTGTAAAAAATTCTAAATTTATAGATGAAATTATGAAATTTTTACCCCTATTATCTCATACTATAGCAATCATATTTCAGTTGTAATATTTTAGTATTAATTAGGAGTCAGGAGTCAGAATATAAAAGGATTTTGATTGGTATTAATTGTTATTAAACATCTCATAAATCATTCCTGATTGCTATATAATGCTGTGAATATTTTCTACAAAACCATGAAGAGGATTGCTATAAATTGCTGAGTTAATTTGATATTAATTTATACATTTCTTACCTTTCTTACCTTTTAGATAAAATTTATATTGTGTTTTAAATCACATAGTATATATACTATAAGTCACATTAAATCAAGAATATAAATCACAGTTATTTCAGTAAAAATACGGAAAAATAGAATTGTCAATTTTATTCTCATCCGAAATTTCATGTATTAAGACTGAAGCAGAATGTAGTAGTTAATTAATTATGTCAAAGTGTGCTGAAATACTTATTTGTAATTCTATGGTACTAAAGCTGATCGCTCCATAATCAATTTTCTAAATTAAGTAATTACCCTGACCGGATTTATCAGCATATC
Source organism: Okeania sp. SIO2F5 (assembly GCF_010692685.1). Classification (NCBI taxonomy): domain Bacteria; kingdom Bacillati; phylum Cyanobacteriota; class Cyanophyceae; order Oscillatoriales; family Microcoleaceae; genus Okeania; species Okeania sp. SIO2F5. Next base: position 8,818 of record NZ_JAAHGU010000174.1, read on the forward strand.
TATTGAAAGATTTGTTAATTTTTGTAAAGAATAAATATTGACTCAAAATTCATGCTAATTATATCAATCAACCAATGAACAAAGAAAAGTTAGAGCAGTTGAATGCATTAACTAAAATAATGATTGTCAGTTTTCTGTGGCATGGTTCTGGTTTAATGAAATCTAGTCAACCTACTAAAACGGAGCAGAACACTACAAAGCCATCTCAGACAGATGAAATAAACCATCCTGAGCAAAAATAATGATGATGTGGGTGTTGCTGAACTAACACCACATTATTTCCTAAAGAAGATATTCTCTCAAAATACGATTACGTTTTGGGTCTTCCAACTTTTTCAATGCCTTAGCTTCTATTTGTCTAATTCTTTCTCTCGTTAAATTAAAAGTATCACCGATTTCTTTCAGGGTTTTTTCTTGACCATCATCCAATCCAAATCGCATTTGTAAGACATTTCTTTCCCGTTCAGTTAAAGTGTTGAGAACAGTTTCTACATCTTCTTGTAGGCAATTTTCAAAGACATATTTTGCTGGTGTTTCTCCATCAAATTCGATCACTTCCTTATAGATGGTATTTTCTCCTTTGCCTATAGGAATCTCTAAAGATAACGTTTCTTGAGCGCATTCTACAATAAATCGTAATTTCTCTGTGGTCATTTCCATGCGTGTAGCGACTTCTTCAGCAGTAAGCAGACAACGTTCCATTGACATCTGTTTAACTGTTTTCTTAATTTGGGAAATGGTTTCATAGAGATAAACTGGTAAGCGAATGATCCGAGAATAGTCACAAATAGCTCTAGTAATAGCTTGTCTAATCCACCAAATACCATAAGTAGAAAATTTATAGCCTTTTGTATGGTCAAATTTTTCTGTGGCACGAATTAATCCTAAACTACCTTCTTGGAGTAAATCTTGGAAGTCTAATCCACGGTTTTGATATCGTTTGGCAATTGATGTCACCAGTCGCAGATTAGCTGTGACCATTTTATTTTTGGCCTGTCTACCTTGCTGGAGGCGATCGCGCAATTCTGATGTACTGATTTTTGCAGCTGTCGCCCATTCTGTTTCATTAGGCGATCGCTTGAGTTGTTTCTCTAAATTTTCACGAATTTGTTCTAAAGCTGATAATTCATCAATTTGATGAGCTAAATTAATTTCTTCCTCAGCACGCAAGCGAGGTATTTTATTAATTTCTTTGTGATAAAGTTGAATGGAATCTTCAGTAAATGTTGCGGTTGGCGGTTCTAAATCTTGGTCGTAGCTACGTTCAGCAGGTTCTTTATTGGTAAATTCTTCTGTAGATTCCCAATCATTTCGGGTTATATTTTCTAGCCAGTAAGTATCATAATAAGTAGGATTTTTACAGTCAATTAACCACCATTTAATTGTGATACTTATATTTTCTATTGTCTGAAGAGCAACTATTACTAACTGATGATAGTTTTTTGTACAAATGAGTAATTTTTTTTTTTGCTTTTAGGGATATTTTGGGAAATAGTTATTATTTTTTCTTGAAGTTTACGGTTTGTTTGAAATTCTGCTTGTAGCAACTCCAACAAAAATATTTCTAAACTACCTTCTTCATCGCTATGAATTTTGTAAACATTATCAATAAATCCACTGCAAGAAGTTGGTAATTCTAGCTGTTCAATCTCTAAATTTTCCAGTTGTAAATTATAGCCAAGTTTGTTAAACAAAGCTACTATTTTTTTCGGGCTATTAATTTTTTTTAGATCGTCTATTTCTAATGAATGCCCTATCATTATCATCTGTCTCCACAATTAATTTATGTTAATATGTTGAGTCTTTAATATATTGCGATTAAAAGCGTTATTCTGTCTGTTTTTTTCAAGCTTGGTAAATTTATAAGAAACATTTGTTTGTGTTTTATGAATAGATAGTTGTGGTTTTTGAGAATGATTGCTTACTTTTCCCTAGTTATTCCAAGATTCAATTCAAGTAAAACTTTACACCGATCTAAGATAATTAGCGATCGCGCTTAATCATACCTATCACTATCATCAAAGAGCTTGATGAATTTATACTTCCTTATATCATATATCTTCTTGTATGTCAATTTTTATTTTCAAATTCTTGATATTATCATGTTTGTAGGCAATCAATCAAGATTATATGTCCATATCATATTTAAAATTATATGTCAAATTTTGATCATCTTGACTGATATGCAAAGGAAACAATTAGGATGATTATTTATACAGCATGAGATGAAAATTATGGGATAATACCAGCTTGATAAATATTTGCTACAAATAGCTAGGCTATTTCTTAGGAGTCAACCCACCCCTAACCCTTTCCAGGAGAGGGAGTCAGGAGTCAGGTAGGGGAGACTTCGGATTGGCGACGTACAGAATGAATGGCTTTGATATTATTTTTTAGGTCAGAACTTATCTTTTTAGTCAAAAGGGCATCTCCAAAAAAGTCTTTTAATTACTCAAATTATTCATAACATTCTTGTTGGAAAATGGTATAATAGGCAACAGGGAAGAGAAAATAAAGATGAATGTATAGCAGTCGCCATTACTATATTTGAGATATCAAAAGCTTAAAACTCAGACAACGCAAGATTTTTCTTTCTCTCCTAGATAACTAAAGCCTTCTTCCTTCTGCTATAAAACTGTACCTTACCATCTTGAACAGTGCGGTATTTATATTGAGTTTAAAAATAGTTTTCAACATTAACATTAAAAGATAATTTGTCAATCTTGATAATATATATTTATACATCTGCAATCAGCAGAAAAAATATTGAAGTAATGAATAATTATTAAATAATCACCAGCAAAATTAACAGTTTTTATGAGGAAAAATTAGGAATAAAATTATGGAAACTTTATTAGGTATTTGTCTAGGTGTAGGTTTAAGTGCAGCTTGTGGTTTTCGCATATTTGTACCTCCTTTAGTAATGAGTATTGCAGCACAGTCAGGAAATTTACAAATATCTTCTGATTTTGCCTGGATGGGCACCCCACAAGCAACAGTAGCTTTCGGAGTAGGTGCATTTTTAGAAGTTGCAGCTTACTATATTCCTTGGGTAGATGAACTACTAGATCTTGTCGCCACTCCAACAGCAGTTATCGCAGGTACAATCATCACAAGTTCATTTGTGAGTGACATGAGTCCAATGCTACAGTGGACGATCGCTGCGGTCGTGGGAGGGGGTGCTGCGGGAACAGTGCAAGGTTTAACAGATGTGACCAGATTAGCATCTACAACTCTCACCGGAGGATTTGCAAATCCTGGAGTTTCCACAATGGAGTTATTAAGTTCCTCGGTGTTGTCAATTTTGGCGATTTCTGTACCAGTGTTTGCAGCTTTCCTCGTATTTGTAGTGATTGGGTTACTATTATCAGGGGTGAAAACTTTGCATCGAAAGTTGAGGCAAAAAAATAATACAGAAATACCACCGACAGAAATGGAGTAATGACTTGTACCATGTCCGGTTAAACAGTTATAAATAAATGACAGAGGAGTCAGGAGTCAGAATTGAGGAGGGAAAGCGTTGCATAGAGTGCAGGATGAATTTTAGACTGGGAAACATAGGAAGTGTAAAAAACATTCAATTGGATTTACCGAATAATTAAGGTAAAAATCCTCTCCTTTAAAGGAGAAACAAGCGGTCGATCTTCGGAGCGGGTCTGTAAGAACGGGTCTCGTCGCCATATCCAATCGACCAAGAGAGAAAATATTTTCCTTTTATTCAATCCTCTCCCTAAAAGGAAGAGGTAATTATCAATTATCCATTATTGAACTTCTCCCAAAAGTTTCATCCCTTGATTCACCAATTCCGGAGGGAAAAAAGAAGACGAGAAGGAGAAAGTTTTTTGATCGCGCTCTTATCTGGACATGATATTAGTTGACAATTTACTAGGACTTACGCACCTGCAACGTATTTTTGTCCGAAGCGACCGATAGGGTTTGCGCAGCAGTCCGGAATGGAAAGCAATCTCAAATCCTAGTTTTTCCTACTTCATGCATAATACCAAATTGATAAATGTTTGCTAGAAATAGCTAGGATATTTCTTAGGAGTCAACCCACCCCTCGCCCCTCCCCCTCCCAGGAAGGGAAGTCAGGAGTCAGGAGTCGTATGGAAACGGCTTTAATACCATTTTTTCGGGCATAATATCATGTCCGTTGGTATCGTTTGTGTAAAAGTTAGCGTGGATATTTACAGGAAATTTAAGTTTTTTTCTTGCTCAATTGCCTTCCTGTTTGTTGCCTGTTGCCTGTTGCCTACCTTTTCTATACAATACCGATGCTACCGGACATGATATAAATTATCTTTTTTGTCAAAGGGACATCTCCAAAAAAGTCTTTTAATTACTCAAATTATTCATAACATTCTTTTTTCACGCTTGGTATAATATCATGTTCCTCCTCCAGGGGAGCTATGAATTGCGGACGGGTCAGTTATAAATAAAATTTAAGAACTGACAGTACCGAAGAAATACTGAAATTATCTTGACTTTTCTTCTTTCCTCCTTTCTTCCCTCCTGACTTCTGACTCCTGACTCCTCAGTAAGTCCTGTATAAGTATTCAACGGAACATGATATAAGTCCTATTTACACAAGAAAACAACTTTATAGCAATGAGCGCTGGCATCTTTACATATTACATAAATATTGATAATGTAACATAAAAGTAACTGTATGAGCTGTATTTTTCATAAATTAGGCGATCGCTAAAGGTTAAAGTTTTAAGGATGC
>NZ_JAAHGU010000175.1:0-13222 GCF_010692685.1 Okeania sp. SIO2F5
TGGTGGCCTACTGATGATTTGTCAAGTGCTTGAAGAGTAGCGATCGCGGTAGCGTTGCGTAGCAATATCGCTCCGGGCAATTATTTTTCTTCCTCCTCTATTATACACAAACGATGCTACCGGACATTATATCATTTCTTCAAGAGCGTGCAACCCGGCGAAAGCAAAAGCAATTTTCGGACTCATCTGCACGAACCCCCGCAATACTGCCATGAAGTTAGGGGGGAGTTGTTGGGCGTTAATTAGGTTTTCAATTTCTTCAAATTCATCGAGGGCAATAATTAAGCCTTTGTTCTCTAATTTTTGAATTGCCTGTTTTAAGTAGAGTTTAAAAGTTCGTTGGGGAAGTCTCAGAAATTCGTCTGTGTCTGGAGGGGGAAAGCTGAGAGCTGCTGAAATTTCATCACCTATTGCTAAAAATACCTCACCCATTCCCTCAGAAATAGCTCCTAAACCTTGGAAGTTAACATAAACAACTTGAATATCTGAACCGGAACAGTTAGCAACATTCCGCAGAATAGATGTTTTTCCCATGCGACGATGACTGTAGAGAACAACAGACTTTAGCTGAGAATTCATTACCCACAGTTCCTTAAGCTGTCTCATAATATCTTCCCGACCTACAGATAAGTTTTCCTCTACTGGATCGCCAATGACATAGGGATTTTCTATAGGTTTAGTAGTAGACATCTCCGAAATTTGTGGCAATGCTTTCTAAAGCTTCTTCCCAAGTTTGAGCAATATCAAGAATTAAACCTCGTTCTGCTTGGGGAAGTGCATCAGCATTATCTAGAATTTCTTTTAATTGACCTATAGCTATAGCAAGGGGAAATGCACGAGCTGACTTTGAGGTAGCTTTTACAATAAGTTGCGTATCTTCAACAACGCGACACAAACCTTTGAGTGCTTCCCAGGTGGCAGGGCGTAGACGAGGTTCAGGTGGAAAGTTGGGAATTTGTACTTCGGCAATAGCATCAGGAGATGTTACTGCTCGAAATTGAGTTATGGTTTGAGCTAGTAGAAACATTTCCTTGCCGTAGGAGAGAGAGCGTACTTTCTCAAATGCTGCTGTCGCTGCTTCAGGTCTTTGTTTGTAGAGATGCCAGAAACCTGTAGCAACTTCATGAGATACAGACATAAGAAGTTTCCAGTCATAGGGATTTTCTGCTAGTTGAGCAACTCGATCAACAATCTGTTCTTGAGGAAGTTCTGCTAAAACCTGATTGATAGTATTGACAACCGGGGTAGATTGTAAGCTATATCTTAAAAGTTGATCGATATTTTCTAAAGCTACTTGCCAATCTTTTCTCAACCAAAATTTGATCTGATTTGTCAGTAAAGGTAGAGGAATAACAGTGATTCGAGGTAGCAGCAAACTAGAATTATGAATAGATATTAAGTATAGTGGTATCCCAATTAACCAGCTTTCTGGACGCAAAATCGCCAAGCCATACGCCACGGGGAACACCACGCCGAAAGCCACGCCGGACATCACGCCGGACGTCACACCGAAGATTATGGCGAAAATTACACTGAATTTCACACTGGCATTTATAATGATATTCACAGTTTTGGCTACACTTTCTGCCATGCCTCCCGAAAAGTAGAGCGCCACACCTCCTACCACACCAAACTCCACACTTCCTGCTACGCCGAGCGCCACGCCTAACACCGCACTTCCCGCTGCAACCCTCACTACGCCTTCCGGAAAGTTAAGCGCTATGTAGAGCGCCATGTCGAGCGCTACGCCTAACACCACGGCTAACACCACGGCTTCCGCTACGCGTTTCGCCACGTCTCCCGGAAGGTCGAACACCATGCTGAACACCACGGCTCCCACCACACCTCCCGCCACAGGAAACCAATCAATAATAGAATTCGTTCGCAGCAGCAATATATAAAACAAATAGGGAACACAAATAGTCAAAATTAATCCCTGAAACAATAATTTCAAATGGTTAGGATGCTGACACAAAAATTCTAGCTTGCTTTGCCAGGTTGTTTGTCTTGCAAAACCTTCTCCCCCCCCGTAATTTTCCACATACCACGGCAACGCCTGGGGAAAGAAAAACACCCAATACAGTAACCGCAAATAATCCAAGGGATTCCAAATATAGAGGGGTCGCTTCAACTGTGGCGCTAGATCGAGACGGGGAACAGAGTCATTGTTTTTTTTCATCATTGTTTATCGAATCTATTTGGATATCCAAGCTGTTTTATAAGTTGTTGGGTTTCCTGACATCAACTACTGTTTTCATAAAGTTATGACATAAGCCTGAATTCTCGATCCCCCCCTGCCCCCCTTGGAAAGGGGGGAGCCAGAGGAAGAAATTTTATTTTTCCAGGTTTGGGGAGATAACACTCTTCTATATCCCCCTACTTTCAAGGAATTTGGTGGCTCGAAAGCCCCCCTTGGAAAGGGGGGTTTGGGGGGATCACATCCAAAATTCCCACAAGCACATCAACCAAAGCCTCTACATCCCCAGGAACTCTCAAAGAATCAATATTTTGCTGAATTAAACGTTGTTTTTTATCCAAAATACCAAATATCCAAAGTTCCCCCATAGTGACACAACCAAAAATTAAATCCTGCTCCGGTTCCCATTCAGATAATGCAATTAACTCCACAGCTAACTGCGTAAAACCCCGCGTCATATCCTCATGTTTTGCTTCAATTACTAACAGTTGAGAATTAGATTGTAGCAAGTAATCAAGATTACCCTTTAACCTTTCATTCACACTCAAAGGATATTCAATTCTGAGCTGACATTGACAGTAACGAGCTACCTCTAAAAGTACCGGAGCAATTAAAATTTCTCGCCGTGCTGCCTCACTACTCAAACTAACTAAAGGCAAAGTTTCCTCAATTCGCTGACGTAATTCTGACAAACGTTCCAGTTGCCGACTTGATGTAGGCAAAGATAATCTTGCTCTTTTGAAATTGTAGTCAAATTCAGCTAAAATATCCTCAGTTTCGTAGGGCAACTCAAAGTAAGAACGAAAAGTGTAAGATTTATTTGCCTGAAGAATAGAATGCTTAGACATAGGGAAGTTAAAAGTCAAAAGTCAAAAGTCAAAAGTAAGAATTAACCACATTAAAAAAATGATAACTCTGTAGGGACATTCCATGGAACATCCCTGCCACATTATTACTATAATTTCATCAATTTTCACCTCCAAATCTAGCTAATAATTCGTCACGAGATAAGTGAGATAACTGTAAAATTGTCCTATTAAAATCTTCTTTTGGCAACTCCATAATCTGTTCAAGAATTACCTCTAGTTGGCTATCTAATTTGCCAAAGCGAAATACAAGCAAGCTTTCGAGCATTTCTTGATACCCTTTTTGTCTTCTTAGTTGTATATCTCGTTGTATACCTTGTTGTCTTCCTTCTTGTTTTTCCAACTGATTAACCTCTTCTAAAGCTTGAGCAAAAAGTGGTGATAATCTCATCTATCTCCTCTAAATCTAGCTAATAATTCGTCACGAGATAAATTAGATAACTGTAAAATTAGCCTGTTCAAATCTTCTTTTTGCAACTCCATAATCTGTTCAATAATTACCTCTAGCTGGTCATCTAATTGGCCAAAGCGAAATACAAGTAAGTTTTCGAGCATTTGTCGTACACCTTGTTGTATTCCTTGTTGTACTCCTGACTGAGTAGCTTCTTCTAAACGTTGAGAAAAAAGTGGTGATAATCTCATAATTAACTCCCTATCTTCTGGATCTTTATCTGGATTTGATTCTATATTACTCAGCAAATCTGCTAATAACAATAAAGCATTTTCTCGATGGATATTATCCTTGGGTAATGCTTTTAATTCATCAATGGCTTGAGACTGAACTTTTTCCCTACCTAATATTCTCAGCCACATTTATTGCTGTGCGGAAATATTCTCCTAAAAAGTAAATTTCCGAACACCAGTTTTCTTCATCTAATATAGCTCTAAATCCATCTAATATATTCTGGGAAGCTGTAGGAGTTAATATCCATAATTTAGGATAATCATTCATAGAAATACGAGTTTTATTTCGGTTCGCTTCCCGTTTAATTTATCCTTTAACTTCTAGTAATTTGAGAAGACAACTATCAATTTCATCAGGGGTTACAGGATTACGATAAGGTTCAAATAAAGCTGAAGTTGTAGCCAAGCGACCTAATAATCCTAATTCTTCTGGATTTCCTTGAAGTTGTGGTTGGGGTGAAAACCAAACATCTATTTGTCTGACTTCTCCTCGAACTTCACGAGGTGCTTTTACTTCCCCAATACTTGATAGTAATTCTTCTAAATATTGTTTGGCAAATTGGTCGTGGGGAAATATAGTCATTTCAGTTATTTCAGTTATTATAGGAGGGAATAGGGAATAGGGAATAGGGAATAGGGAATATTTGGAACTATATCTCATAGATTAAAGAAATACTATAGTTTTTTCCTTTCAAATAATTCATAACATTGATGCTTCACTTTACCAGGATAGCCACCACTTGTTTTAATAATCTCTAAAATCTCATCCTCACTAAACTTAATTCCTTGATATTCTTGCTCCAAAAAATTAGCCCGAAGGCGACTCTTAATAAAAGCACAAATAGTTTCCTCATTCCAAGGTTCTAGATATTCTTCAATACAAATATTTTTAAATGGAGAAGTTTTCTCCCCACTATCTGGAAATAAAATATCTAGTCTCTTAGAAGCAGCAACTACCAAACGTAAAGGAGGAACAATATCATTTGCTAAAGCGCGTAACTGACTACGAAGTTGATTGGTAAACCAGTCATAAATCATATTTTCTACCACATCAAGCAACAGTAAAATTCGATATTCCTTGATATTTCTTTTTAATTTATAACCGCTACACTTTTCAATACCAACTTCATCACAAAGAGCTGTATAAAAATCATTATCACTATGAATATGCTGCAAATCTATATCAATTGGCCTTCGAGGTTGCCTGAGATACTGAGTAGCTTTTTGAGCGATCGCCCTCAACAGAGAAGACTTTCCCACTCCACTATTGCCAATAATAGCAACACTACTACCACTATTAAGTACCTCAAAAATTCTATTAATTTCTCGCTCTCTATTAAAAAAGAGCTTTGGATTATCTATAATTCCTGTCAATGGAATAAATGGATTATAAACTTGTTGTTGAGATTCTGGTAAAACATCAAAATTGTTAAAAGTAGAAACTTTTTGTGGAAATTCTGTTAAAATATCAGGATGTTCTTTTCGAGTATACCAAGTTTCATATTCTCTTTTCAGCCAATTGAAGATTTCTTTAGATTTACCTTTTCTATCATGGTCTATATCTTTACAAATAATTTTTAATTGACGAAAAACTGCTTTTCTGTAATATTCAAATGTGTATTTAGAGTAATTACTAAGGAATTGCTCGCGAAATTTTTCTTCCGTCAAATTTTCATTTTTTGGTGTTGCACAATAGAGAATGATATTCTAGCATTTTATTGAGAAATGGACTGTCCTTATTGTCAAAGCCATAAAGTAGTGAAAAATGGTCATCGTCAGGGAAAACAGAGTTATCTTTGCCGTGATTGTGGCCGTCAATTTCGAGATAGCCCCTGTCCTGCGGGTTATAGTTCTGATGTTAAAGAGCTTTGTGTAAAAATGTCCCTTAATGGCATGGGATTCCGAGCCATTGAGAGAGTGACTGGTATTTCCCATAATACGGTCCTTAATTGGGTACGACTTGCACCAAGCACAGATTTGTGATGATAACTATGAAATTCCTGAGACTGCTCAAATTGATGAACTGCAAACTTTTATCGGCTCAAAAAAAACAAAATTTGGGTCTGGACAGTTGTAAATAGCCAAATGCCAGGAATTTTAAAGTTTGTGATAGGCGATCGCTCCGCCACTACCTTTACAGTATTATGGCAGATGATTCACGGTTGGGCTTGTTTTCTCTATATTACAGATGGTTACAAGGTGTATCCTTGCTTAATTGATGATTGCGATCACCTAGTAAGCACCCGCAGCAATGACCAGAGTAGAAGGAGAAAACTGCCGTCTGAGACACTACGCACGCTAGGTTACATCGCAAAACTTTGTGCTACTCCAAGTCCATTGATATGTTGTACAGATCAATTCACTTGTTGATCTATTATTTGAAACATCAACAAATTCCTCAATTCTCCTAATCATTCGTCACTGTGCAACGCCCATTTTTTATGTCAAATATCTTTAAAAAAAATTTTCTATCTTCACCCTTCAAATCAGCTTGGTTAGCAATAGTTATCAAAAATTAATCCCACTGTTCAAAGTTCCCCATCAGCTCAATTAGTACTCTATCCTAATGTAGTATAACTAGAAAATGTACTTTGTAACAAAAGGGTAAATTATTTACTCCAAATTACCTCAAATTACCCCAAATTACTCTTAATTAGAATTAGGGTAGAGTCAAAAAGTCTACCTGTACAGCCAAATAACAATTAGATATCCTGAAATTATCAGTTAATTTTAGGAGCAAAAAAATCATGCAAAAAGAATGTAACAAAAATAATTGCTTGTGGGTAAAAGACCATAACAACGGCAACCATTATATGTGCCTCAAATGTGGTAGAGAACGTTGGTTAAACAAGAGAAAATGGGGATTATATGGGCTATTGATTGTACTAAAAGCAGTTGTTTCTACCCTTTTCCTGGATTGAAATTTCGTGAATAAACAAGCATTAAATTCAGAGGTAAGTAGGTAGCTCTAATTAAAATAGGACTTACACAGTACAACGAATTTTAGTCATTGCGACCCACACAGAAGCCATCTCAAATCCTAATTTTTCGTACCTTATGCGTAAGTCCTGTAAAGGTAAAAAAAAATTGTAGGGGCAGGTTTAATTGAAAGCTTTAACTTAAGCGCGATCGAGTTCTAAAAACCTGCCCTCTAATTATTACTTATAAGTGTAGGTATAAATGGGAACTAAGCTCGCAAAACAAAGTCGTCTGCAGTTAAAGTTACATCAGTACCTACATTAGCAAACTCAGCACCATTACCAAAACCATCTGCAACACCATTTGGATTATAGAACAAACTACCAGTTGCTGTACTCTGAACAATTAAAGCTGAAGAAGTAGCAGCAGCAGCATCTGAGGCAACCACATCAAATTCACCATTAACACTAAATCCTGCTCCAGCATCACTTTGGAGCGCAGCAAAAGTAGTCTTGTCAAGGAGTATCAAGTCTTGCCCTTGATTGAAATCAGTAATTGTATCTACACCTACATCATTCGCAGAAAATGTACTATTAGTGTTGAAGATAAAGCGGTCAATACTCGCACCACCAGTTAGAGTATCGTCGCCAGCACCACCATTGATGCGATCGCGACCTTGACCACCATTTAAAATATCATCACCATTACCGCCAAGCATACGATCGTTCCCAATGCGACCTGCCAAAATATCATCGCCTTCACCACCTCTGAGCAGGTCGTTACCCCTACCACCAACTAACCAATCTCTTCCACCAAGACCATTTAAAGTATCATCACCTCCAAGACCGGAGAGAAAATCCCCTGTATCGGAACCGTTGAGAAGATTCTCACCAGAAGTATCGATCATATTTTGTAAAACACTGATGCGGGCGATTTCATTACCAGCACCATCATCTTCTGTAGTGAAATCAGCGTCAGGACGTGCTTGTAAAATATTCCCTTCTGCATCGCTACCTTCTCGGACACTGCCAATAAAACCAGGGTGTAATAAAACAGTTCCATTTTCATCTACTCCTGTATCTGGAGCTGCTTGAGCTAATGCTGCTGTATTTTCAGGAACTTCATCATTTACTTCTGTTCCTGCATCCCAGATATCTGTTCCATTAGCAACAAAATCTAGTCCTAAGAAATTTCCATTGTCATCAAAAATTTCAAACCTAGTAGGATTTCCATTACCAGTAAAGGCATCATTACTAGGCAGGATCATGGAAGCATAACTAAAGTAGCTACTGCTGTCAGCATTTTCATCCACAGTAAATTGGGCAACACCAATGTCTCCTTGGAAAAAATCCCTAAAATCGCTCCCCTCAACAACTGGTCCTTGAACTATTCCTTGAACAGTACCAGCTCCACTATCGTCAAATTCAGTAGATAAAGTAGTTGTAAATTCACCTGTTGGTTCAATAATAGCATCTTCAGCTAACCTTTCCAAACCAGGAGTAGCAGCTTCACTTGGATTTGAATTAAAAAGGTCAAAGTCTCCATCATGAAATCCCACCCACATCTCGGAGAAGAATATACTACTATCTGCATCTGTTCCAGAAGCGACATTCTGAACTAAAACTGTAATATCAGCCATAAATTTTTTTCCTTAGTAATGACCATATTGATGCACAAGAGTTTAGCATAACAAATACAATTTGTGAATAGATAGGATATATTTATGCCTATATTTTGATACATATAAACTAATTGAACTTGATTAAAATCAACTAATTAAGGCTCAATTGAAATGGAACAAAATAAAAATAATATCTAAAAAAATCAAATTAATCTAGTTTCTACTAAAAAAAATATTTGACGCTGTTGAATACAATGTAAGCCTCAGAACGGCACCAAATCATAGCAAATCTCAAAAACTTTTCTATGTTTTCTTGAGTGGGGCAGTGGGGAAGATGGGGAAATGGGGAGATGGAGAGTGGGAGTAGTAAACATAAGAATAATATACACTTACTGGCTAATAATAGCTATGAACGTCATTGAATCTTACTAATTACTGAATCATTGAAGTTTTGCATAAGTATAGAATTCTTTTTGAGGAGTGCGATAAAAAGAATATTTTAACGCTTGCTATATAGCAATCCTAAATGATTTGTAAAAAATCTAAGGATAATATATAAAAACTCTGAAACTTTTACCCCTGTCCCCTAAATTCAAAGATATTTTTACCCGCAACTGAAATAGGATTGCTATAGCAAGGAACGAGTTGGTTAGGAAATAGACTGATGATCAAACCTAGAAATTCTTTTTCCACTGTTGCCTGTTCCCTCACACCGAGTGCGCTACCAGATGCTAGATTGACTTGCGAATGCGCCCACAGGTGGCGCTTTGTTCAGACCTCTGTCGCACCCCGCGGTGTCGCACCGCTGTTCCCTGCTATATGAATCAAGCGACAGATTCAGATTTAACTGTTACTCTTTCCACTTCTAAACAAACTTGCTCTACTATCGGAGTAAAACCCAGGAATAGCTGCACCTTTTTTGCAAATTCTTCTGGGTTACCACTGACATAGAAGTTAGTACAGTGTGGAGGGCGATCGCTTGATATCCCCAAACGTTGAAGTTCCCGAGCAGCAGTGCTAACAACAGCAATGGCAGGGTCTACTACCTGTACTGAATTGCCTAAAATTTGTCTAAATAGATGAAGTAGATGGGGATAGTGGGTACAACCTAAGATCAGGGTATCTATCTGTTGTGCAATTAGGGGTTTAAGATATTGTCGCACTACTTCAAAAGTATACACATCATTAATGCGGCCTTGTTCAATTAATGGTACTAAAGCAGGCGCCCCTACTTGAAATACTAAAACTGAAGGATCTAATTTAAGAATAGTATTTAGATAAGCATTGCTGTTGACTGTCTGTCGAGTGGCGATGACACCTATTTTTTTGTTCCCTCTGTTGACAACTGTATTTGCACCAGGTTCAATCATACCAATAATGGGAAAATTGTATTCAACTGCTACTCGATCTATTGCTGCAGCAGTAGCAGTATTGCAGGCAACGATCACCATTTTTACACCCTGATGTTGCATCCATGTTAGCACTTGACGTACAAATAGTACGATTTCTGCCTGAGATTTTGTACCATAGGGGAGTCGTGCTGTATCAGCAAAATATATAAAGGTCTCTCTGGAGAGTTGGCGATATGATTCTTTTAAGACACCAATTCCACCCACACCACTATCAAAGATGCCAATTGGATATCTTTGTAGTTGTCTAGATTGAGTTTGCCCTGGGTAAGAGGTAATATATTTACCCTTATTAAATTGATAAAAAATATTTGTCATCGTTACAATAGAATTGACAAAAAATAGTAGGTTTGGAGCCAAACCTTGCTAAATAGGAATAAATTAGGGTTAGCATCTATGATTTGCTGCTGACCCTTTACCTTTAAGCACTATAGTGTTGATCGAAACCGGATTTAGTATGAATCTTAAATCTAATTATTGAGATTACTCGTCCTGGTCAAAAGTTTTTTTAAAAAAGTCACAAGTCAATTTAGAGGTATTCCTCATGGAAAACACAAGGGCAAAAATTTTATTTATAGTAATAGACAGGTAGGTTAGGACTTATGCTGATGATGATCCGAATGTTTTCCCGCTGTTCCCAGATCCGGTGTTCACTACTTATATAGTTAAAGATAGGGAGATGGGGAAATGGGGAGATGGGAGCATTTTTCTACCTGTTTGGTGCGCGTTCCCTTCTCTTGGTCGGCGTTCCCATGGCAAGGACACCGTTCCCTACGGTCCCGGAACGGGAACGCCGGGTTCCGACAGCTTGCGCTTAAGGGCGGCACGGGGTTGCATCCGCTTTTTCCCCTATTCTCTAACTGAATTTCCTGACTTTACCAGGACTGAATTCTGAGTTTTATGCCAAAAGCACATACCGCGTGCAAAGATATCAAATGGGTTCTACTAAGAAGTATTTGATTTAGCTCTGTAAATAAGGAATTTTACTCTATTTTATGAATTAAGTAACTCTCAAGCATTTTATTAATAATCAATATTCTTTAGCTAATAATTTTGATTGATATTCACAGATGTCTAATACTTTTTTATTTAAAATTGCTATAAATGGTTTGAAGTTATCATCTATCAATAAATTTTTATGCATAATTATATAGAGATAAATAGCCCAAAATAATTTGATAAAAATTCAGATAAAGATTATTTTCAGGCAAAGAAAAAGTTAAGGAGATGATGAAAACTATAAAGAAATTTATAGATTTTATATGTTAGTTTAGTATAAATACTTAAGTTGAAGTAAAATGGAAAAATAAATAGTTTTTAATTGTTGTAAAATATGTTTATATTTGTCTTTTGCGAATTCAAGAATCTTGGCAATTAACTCTTCAATAAATAGGCAAAGGTATATTTGATTGGAACATCAAGACAAACGAAATATTTTATTCAACAAACTGAAAAGCAATTTATAAGACCTTCTGACAAATAAATTGTCTACTGATTTTTAAGCTTATAGAGATTAGTAATGTTAAACAGGTTTGGGAGTAAACTCAGGTGCTTCATCCTCAATTAGTAATGCTTTTATTGCATAAAATTAAATTTATTTAAAAAAATTGGTATGATAAAACCATCAATATTTATCAGTTATTACTTCATCTGGAACTGTATTTTAAGTCACTCGGTATCTTAGCTAAAAAGATTTAAGAACAAATTACTCAAACTTTACAATAGTCATTAATTATTCTTTATTACCTATGTTTTCTTACTTAAATAACCATCTTGATTTAGGTTCCACTGTAAAAGATTTACAACTTCATAGTATCCGGGTTGAAATTGATACATCAGGAATTAGTTTAGCTAAAGTTTTTGAAGAAAATCCCCTACTTCCAGGTATTATTTTAACAAAATCGGGTAAATTCATTGGTATGATTTCTCAACAGCAATTTCTCAAAACGTTGAGTCGCCAATATGGAAGAGAAATTTTTTTAAATCGTTCCGTTAAGGTCTTATACGACTTTATTAAGTCTGAATTATTAATCTTCTCAGGAGATACACCTATTGTAGATGCTGCTGATAAAGCAGTAAAGAGACCTCAAGAATTTATTTATGAACCAGTTATTGTAGAAAATTCTCCAGAAGATTATCAAGTTTTAGAAACTCAAAAATTACTTATTGCTCAATCTTATATTCATCAACTTGCTAAAGATTTATTACAGAAACAAACTCAAGCACAACTAATTCAAACTGAGAAACTTGTAATGTTAGGACAAATGGTAGCAGGTTTAGCCCACGAACTGAGAAATCCAATTAATTGTGTGGCAGGTAATTCTAAGTTTATGTCTGGTTATTACCAAGACTTTCTTAAATTGATTAATACTTATGAGAAAAATATTCCTGAACCAATAAAAGAAGTTGAAGATTTAAAAGAAGATATTGATTTTGAATTTGTCAAACATGATTACTTGGAGATGATGAATAGTATAGAAATTTCGGCTGACCGGATGATGCAATTGGTTAGTAGTCTCCGCAATTTTTCTCACATGGAAGGTACTAAACGCAAAGAAACAAATATTAATGAATGTTTAGATGGTACTCTATTAATTTTAAAGAATCGTTGGAAGGTTAGTGGAGTTGAAATTATTAAAAATTATGGGGATTTACCGTTGATTTTGTGTCATTCTGGTCAAATTAGTCAAGTGTTTATGAATTTGATTACGAATGCTCTTGATGCTCTAGAAGAGTATCAAGAAAAAGAAACTGATAGTAGACCAGGTAAAATATGGATTCATACTAAAGCTAAAGATTTATCTGAAAATACAGATCAAAATGTGGATAAATCTGCTCATGACATAGAATTAAATTCTAATTATCAGATGAAAGGTAATGTAACTTCTACTGAAGATTCTAAAGAAATTTATGGTTGGCTCTCAATTCGTATCGTTGATAATGGTCCTGGTATTGCCTACAAAATTCAAAAGCAAATTTTTGATAGATTTTTTACTACAAAAGCTATAGGTAAAGGTACTGGTTTAGGACTGGCAATTAGTTATCAAATTGTTGTTGATAATCATCAGGGAAAATTACATATTAACTCAACTCCAGGAGTAGGAACTGAATTTGAAATATTGTTGCCTATAAAGTAAAACTTATGAGGTTAATTAGGGCTTGCTGATTAAATCTAAAAGCATTGACATATAAAGACTAAAGAATTTTTGGAGTCGAATTGCAGTGCAAATTTTTCACCTCTTTATGCTCAAAAAGGAGTGTATTTTAGGCGCATAGTTGGGCAGAAAAATCATTCTTACAAAACGCCCGCTCCTACCTCCTATAAATTCCAATTTCTCCTGTCTCCTGTCTCCTGTCTCCTGTCTCCTACCCCTACCACTCATACTTTTTCAGCAAACCCTAGGGCGTGTCATCAATTAAAAAATTGACAAAATGGGTATTGTATGCTCTAGGTCGATGGCGATCGCTATGCTAATAAAATGACAGAAGCTGCCAAATAAATTCCTCCTAGGAAGTTAACCGAACG
>NZ_JAAHGU010000176.1:0-13040 GCF_010692685.1 Okeania sp. SIO2F5
AGACTTTTTCAGCAAACCCTAATTAATCCAAGTTTTCTCCCAAGACTCCCCACCAACTTCTAAACCACATAAATCACTTCTTGCTTCCAGAATCAACTTTGAATGACTACCCCGATTTTCTCTTAACCTCAAAATTAAATGACCGCGCATAGTATCTCGGCACAAAAATATTAATCCCTGTTCAGATGGTGCTCGTAGAGGTGTACCAGAAAAATTTGTCGTTCCATTCAACTCTACTTCAAACTTGTCATTTTTGGCTTGCATTTGCCATTCTCCCCAAGGCTGAATTTGCCAATGTACTTCCGAATTCCACGGTACAAACTCATAAAACTTACCTTGATAATGAATACCCACCATTGCCACTTCTTCCATCCACCACAATACCCCTCGCTTACCACCACCAGCAGTTAAAGCTAAATCTGATTCGTCATAGAAACTGTTGCAGTTGAACCAAAACCACTTTTTGGGGAAAGCACCGCCCCAATTTTTCTCACTGTATGCTGGTGCATTGGTAAACTCATAGATTTTGCCATTCCATTCTATCCATCCAGTGGCAAGACCATGAGCCATTAATATTTGCCATCCAGGCTCAAAAATTGGTAAAAATGATAGCCAACCAGCAGTTGATTGTTGTTGTGCATCTGGGTCTCCCCAGCCATAAATAGGTTTTGTTTGATATTGCCAACGACAGTAATTATTTTTTCCAGGGTCAGAGAGAATTCCTTGATGCCAAGTGGCAGTAGCTTGATATCCTTCTTTGATTTGAGCGTCGAATACTTGTGGGTCTAGATAACCAATGGGAGCTGGTAAATTTGTTTTTCCCCAATGACCTAATTCCAGGACTTCTGGTGCTGCCCAAAATTTGTTGACATCTGGGAAGGTGCGACAGAGATATTCATCATTCGGACCGAGAATTTGAGCGCCACCACCGCTGTAAGGTTGGCCACCTATAGGGTCTTCTATAGAGTACATAAAGGCGAAGGTTTGTTTTTCTTCTGGTAAAGTGACTCGGTAATACCAACCTTCAAAGAAACGGCGATCGCTACCATCCCAGTGATAGCCACTATGGGGTGTTTGTTTTGGATATGTTCTCACAACTGCGAATATAATATACTTCAGAATATTTTATGAAAATTTTTGAGATAAGGTTGCGCGACTTAATTATTTTGATAAACATCAACTGTGTATATAGAAGTCGAAGGAAAGGTCGCGGATATATCAAAAGCTGAAAACTCAGACAACGTAAGATTTTTCCTTCTTAACTTCTTCCTTCTTCCTTCTTCCTTCTGCCTCCTGCCTCCTGCCTCCTGCCTCCTGCCTCCTGCCTTCATTGAGGAATAATTTCTGTGACTACATTACTACTACCACCTTCAATGGTAACTTTTTCATTTTCTAGTTGTCCAACTGCTCGAGGACCTCTAACATTAAATGGCGGGTCAACTTGACGATAAAATACGTTACCTTCTGCTTCAAAAGTTTGATTTTCAAAGTACCAAGTTAGGCGATCGCTATTTAACTGAGCTTGATTGTTTTGTCCTACACCAATAACATCTCCTGATAAATTGAAGGTATTGTTTTGAAAATTTCCTTGACCTTGATTAGCTTTCAAAACTACTTTTTCTTCTTGTTCTAATACTGTTATAGGTCCTGGAGAAGTAATCAAATTTTGTGGCATATTCCAAGTAACTAAGTCGCTACTTATTTGTATTTTTGGGTCAGTTTGGAGTAGCTGCACATTTTTCTTGAGAGTAGCTATTTTATTGCCTAAATCATATTCTGATTCGTCGCCATAAGCACTGCCAATAACATTTTTATCTTTAAGTTGTTCGATTTTTATAGGTTGATTAGTAACCAATTTTTTTTGCTCTATTTCCCAAAATAGTTGTTCTGTTTGTATTTTAAGCACAGGTTCTTTGACCATAGCTACTACTTGACCATAAAACTCTATTTTTTTTTCTTGACTAATAACTTTTGCTTTCTGAGCTGATGCTTGTATTTGTTCGTTACTACCTGTAATATTATTAGTGACAATAATAATTCCTGGTTCTGTCAACCATTCGAGTTGTTGTCCTCTAATAACTACTTTATTTTGAATATCATATACTTCTATTTCATCTATCAGTATAATTTTGTTTCCATCTTGATATACTTCTCCTTGTAAAGCAGTAATTTTATAGGTTACTTTTCCGTCTTGAAATAATTCACCTTCAGGTTTTGTAACTCTTATTAATTCTTGATTTTGCAAATATGAAGCTCGTTGAGATTTTACTCGCCACAACATTTGACCTTCTTCTGATGCTTCTTCTAAAGTAACATCATTTAAAGTTAAATCACTCTCTGGTGTCTGAGTAGGAATAGGTTGTTCTGATATATTTTCTTGAACTTTATTTTGTTGATTACAAGCAGTTATTCCTAGAAGTAAAGTTACTAAGATGAATAAAGGTATTGATGAATTATGGAAATAAGAAAAAGAATTATTTTGTTCGATCATAAAAAGTCTACAAGAATAGTAGTTAATAGAGATAGTACTGGAAAGTGTTAATGAATATATAGACTGAGAATTATAGCGGTTTTCAAATAGATAGACTACAGTGGTTATTTCAGTTATCAGTTATCAGTACTGACCGCTGAAGTCAGAGGCTTAAAATACTAAAGTTTATTTTTTTCATTCCCTTGAAAGGCAGGGCTAATTCATTGTCATCAGAGAATATTTATATGCAGGGCTGTTTCATTCTAAACTGTCCCATTTTATGTATTGACGAAGCCACGTTATTTACAGCTTTAGGAAATTTATCTTTCGCTGTCTGAAAATCAATAAATTCATTGTCAAAATCTAGAATGAAATGACCTTGATTTATTATGAAATACATTTAATTGTGCAAATATAAGAATCTCCCCATCCCAGGAGGGGGGGATGGGTTAGGGGTAAGTCCCCATCTCCCTATCAATCCCTATCAATTTTTCTCTAGTGACAATGAATTAGTCCTGCCCTACTCCCCTGATCAATAAAATGTAGAAAACTTTTTGAGAAATGACTTTATTTTTTGGTCAAAGCATTCTCCTACTGCCTACTCCATAACCTCAAAGAATTTTGTAGTTTACTTAAATGAATTGCGCTGTAAGTAATTAACACAGGCGGAATGACTTTTTTTGATAATTAGAACATCAGTTGTTGTTAATTATTCTTATGTTTATTTCTTTCCCACTCCCCTACTCCCCTACTCAAGAAAGTGTAACAAACATTTATAAAATTGCTATTCTACCAGTAAAAAAAACTCAAGGAAAGTTTTTAATAAAGAATTTTGTAGTTTACTTAAATGAATTGCGCTGTAAGTAATTAACACAGGCGGAATGACTTTTTTTGATAATTAGAACATCAGTTGTTGTTAATTATTCTTATGTTTATTTCTTTCCCACTCCCCTACTCCCCTACTCAAGAAAGTGTAACAAACATTTATAAAATTGCTATTCTACCAGTAAAAAAAACTCAAGGAAAGTTTTTAATTATGAACGAAAATTTTCCAGCTTTTACTTAGATAATTCCCAATTTTCTAACTTTCCTTGTAGCAAATAATATTCAATTTTTGCTTTAACTTACCGATTAAATGTAGAGTATATAATTCTCTAGTTATTAATCTACTAACATCAACAAAAACTAACAACACTTTGAAATTGATTATTGTTCTAGAATTTAGTCATTTTTCTAAATTAAATTAGAACAAGTATTATCTTTCATCATGTTCTTCCATTAAACCTATAACTGATAGGGGACGATAGGTATAACTAGGAGACTTAGAAGTTTTTTGGATGTCTTCTTTAATGTTTTCTAGATCTACATAACGGTCAGACACATTAATTAAACTATCGCTAGTCATAGACCTAAGACTAACTACCTCGACCCGAACACCCCTATAACTCACAGCATCTACAGCATAAGCTAAATCTCCATCTCCACTAACCAATATAGCAGTATCATAAGAACCTACTAAAGCCATCATATCAACTGCTATTTCCACATCAAGATTAGCTTTTTTAGAACCATCCGGTAGTTGTACTAAATCTTTAGAAATGACACGATAACCATTACGACGCATCCACAGCAAAAATCCTTGCTGTTTTTCATTAGTACGATCTACTCCTGTATAGAAAAAGGAACGTAGAAGGCGAGAACCACCAGTAAGACGACAAAGAAGCTTAGTGTAATCAATTTCTATTCCTAATTGCAAAGCAGCATAAAATAGATTAGACCCATCAATAAAAATTGCTACTCTACCACGATTTTCTAGAATTTGTTCGGGAGTAAATATCTCATTAATTTCTATTTGTTGATGATTCAACATGATTTTTAACCTCAGTTTTTTTATTGATTAAAGACATTGAATTCTTAAGTCAGATATAATTTTTTAGCACAAAAAACAGACAATGTAATTTGAAAAAAACGATACTACAATTAGCTTTTTAAGAAACAGTTTCTGCCAGTTCTATTCTTTGAAAAATCGGTTGAGGTTGCCCAAGAATTTGATTTTTTGGTAAAGCGCCCCAATTCGCTTGTTTGACAAAAATTTCTGAACTATTAATTACTGATTTATCGTTAAAGTCATTTGAGAAACCTAGTTGCTGATAGATAGCATTACTAATATTGGGAATTATTGGTGATAAAAGATAGGACGCTAGTCTAACAGATTCCAACACAGAATATAACACTTCTGCTAGGGCCTCTAATTGACCCTGCTTATACAGACTCCAAGGAGCAGTTTCGTCTATATATTTATTGCCAGTTCTAATTAAGGCCAATACCGCTTCACAAACTTGACTAAAAGCTAGATCGCTATAAGCTTGAATAACTTGTTTGCCCAAACTCATGCCTATTGCTTTAAGTGGATGAGTGATTTCTATTTCCTCACCGTGAATATCAGGAATTTGGCCTTTGAAGTATTTCTGAGCCATTTTGAGAGTACGATTTAGCAGATTACCCAAGTCATTAGCTAAGTCAGCGTTTAGGACATTAATAAAGCGGGTTTCACTAAAATCACCATCAACTCCAAATTCTATTTCTTTGAGAAAATAGTAACGAACTGCGTCAGAGCCATACTTTTTTAGTAATTCAAATGGATCTAAGGTATTGCCCAAAGATTTACCCATTTTCTTCCCATCTTTGGTCAAAAATCCATGTCCAAAAACATGATGAGAGATTGGTAAATCTGCTGACATTAGCATTGCTGGCCAATAAACAGCATGGAAACGTAGTATATCTTTACCAATTAGGTGTAAATTAATCGGCCACCATTTTGATAAAGCATTCTCTAGGGTAGGTTCACTATCAGGATCTAGGAGTGCTGTTACATAACCTAATAGAGCATCAAACCAAACATAGATAGTATGGCTGGGATCGACTGGTAGTTGAAAACCCCAATCTACATTAACTCTAGAGATGGAAAAGTCTTGCAATCCTTGGTTAACAAAATTTAAGACCTCATTGCGACGACTTTCCGGTTGAATAAAGTTAGGCTTTTCTTGATAAAAAGCTTGTAGATTTTCCTGATATTTAGAAAGACGAAAAAAGTAATTTTGCTCATCGCGCCATTCTACTTTTTGGTTAGTATGAATGGGGCAATATTTATCTTCTAGAAGTTCGCGTTCTTCTTTAAATTCTTCACAAGCTACGCAATACCATCCTTGTTGCTGACTTAAATAGATATCACCTCGATCCCAAACTCTTTGAAAAAATTCTTTGACAATTAACTCGTGGTTAGATGCAGTAGTACGACTAAAACGGTCATATTGAATATTTAGTTGTTGCCAGAGAGATTCAAATCCTGATACCACTAAATCACAGTGTTCTTGGGGGGACCTGCCTTTGCTCTGAGCTGTCCTTTGAATTTTTTGGCCATGCTCGTCTGTGCCAGTAATCATCAGCACTAATTTACCTTGTAGCCTTTGAAAACGAGCTACCGTATCAGCAGCAATAGTGGTATAAGCACTGCCTATATGCGGTAAATCATTAACATAGTAAAGGGGAGTTGTAATTGCAAAGGTATCCTGAGTTTTATATGTGTTTTTCATGGAAAATCAGAGTAAAATACTATTGATTTGAACTGATTCTGGGTACAATCATAACGAGTCTAGTAGTATCGACCTATTTGATTTATACTTTGTTTAACTGGTTGTTTATTGACCTAATCAACATCATTAATGATGATCTGTAAAAGCCAACAAAATCCCCTACCATAACAGTAATGCTGTTACTATGTTTTTCTGGACTTTCTCAAAGAAATTTTAACTTTTGGTATCCTAACGTTACTATTCTGAGAAAATATTTATGAGAGTTTAGAATTTACATACCTAATTATTCAGAGGTAAGATGGGAGGCCAAGCAAATAATCTACTGCTTATTTCTCGTTTGTTCTTAGCTGCTATTGGCAGTAGAACTTTTGTTTATCATGCAGACAGGATTCCTTCAGAAGGAGGCATAATTGTTGTAAGTAACCATCGTAGTTTTATGGACCCTTTGTTACTGACAGTGGCCGTTAATCGGCAAATTAAATTTGCTTGTCATCACTATATGGGCCAAGTGCCTCTACTGCGAGAAATGGTTACTGGTTTAGGTTGTTTCCCTTTAGATAATTCGAGTCGTAGACAACAAGATTTTTTCCGACAGGCAACAAAGTTATTACAAGCTGAAGAAATGGTGGGGGTTTTCCCTGAAGGAGCTGCACCTATAGTTCGGTGTACTCCACCTAATTTGATTAGTGATTTTCAAAGAGGATTTGCTCATTTGGCCTTGCGCTCGCCAGTTGCAAATTTGGCAATTTTGCCAGTGGCGATCGCTTCATCTGATGAGCAGTTAATTTCTTCGAGAATACCTTTAAAGTTGTTAAGTTTTTTCGATCCTTCAGAACCTTTATTTAATCAACCTGGATGGCATCCAGCGATAGTTTATCAGCGTTCTAATATCATGTTTGGTCGCCCGTTTTGGGTTAAGCCTTCCCACCGTCAGCAATATCATGGAAAATACGCTAAACAGTTAGTCAACAATTTGACTGATTATGTTAGCCAAGAAATTGCTAATTTACTTATAGAAGGTTGTATTTAAGGATTAAACCTTTAACTTTTGCTTGATGTCTCAATTTTTATTCTAGAAACTCATATAAAAAATTGCTCTTATTCATCAATAAATTTAATAATTAAATAATTTAATTTTGTTTTCTCCTAAACCGAAACTATTATATTGCTAGTTAAGTCAAAATAGGCAAATCTTAAGTAATAATTTTAGGTAGATTCTAAGAAACAAAAAAATTTAATCTCTAGAATAGAAGCTAAATGAGAAATCGATCGGAGATATTAACTGTTAATCATTAAATTATCAATCATTAATTACTTTTTATTTGTATTCAATCATGCAAGTGGCAACTAGCCAAATTAGTTTTTTAAGGCCAACTACACCTAGACCAGAATTACCTCTATTGATTTTCTTGCCTGCTATGGATGGAACAGGTAAATTGTTGCGATCGCAACAGTCTAGATTATCAAATGCTTTTGATATTCGCTGTCTGAGTATCCCACCCAACGATCTATCAAGCTGGGATCGTTTATTGGAAAAGACAGTAGAGTTAATTGAAATAGAAAGACAGGCAATACCGGAAAGACCAGTTTACCTATGTGGAGAGTCTTTTGGTGGATGTCTAGCCCTAAAAGTTGCTTTTACTGCCCCTGAATTATTCAACAAGCTGATTTTAGTCAATTCAGCTTCCTCATTCAGTCAACAACCTTTAGTCAAATATGGCTCATATCTAACTCAATACTTACCAAGCTATTTATATCGATTATCGGTGACAGGGACTTTACCATTTTTAGCAGCTCTTGGCCGAATAGAAAGGGCAGAACGTCAAGCCTTATTAGAGGCCATGCAGTCAGTTTCTCAACAGACTTCAATCTGGCGATTAGAGTTAATGCGTTCATTCCAGGTAGACAAGAATCAACTAAAAAAGTTAAAAAAACCTGTATTAGTTATTGCTAGTGCAGCCGACAGACTATTGCCTTCTATATCACAAGCTAAGTTTTTAGTCAAGCATTTGCCTGAAGCTAAAATGGTTGTTCTGCCAAATAGTGGTCACGCCTGCTTGCTAGAAACAGACGTGGACTTCTACACAATTATTCGAGATCGATGGGGCTGTGAGTTAGTTAGAGCACAGACAGATATAGTATCTACTACATTGAAAATCACTACGACCTAACTTTCTAGTGCAGGATAGCGGAAATAACTAACCAGTTAAAAAAGGTTCAAAGGCTTGTACAATAACCTTTCTTCCCTTCTGCCTTCTGCCTCCTGCCTTTTTGCACTAATTTAAACTTAGCCACTTTTGAGCATTCAGACGTTGAATCACCCCAAACACTAATAAATTTAGAGTAATTTTACGCTCGTCAATTAAAAAAGGTTCCAGAGTAGCAGGTTTTGCGCCATTGTCTGCACAAGAAAAAGCTCTAGGGCCTTTAATATCTTTTTTCGGAAAATAAACATTGAACTGACGCTGGCCTTGTTTAAACTTACCCATCACTTGCCAACATTCTTCAGATGAACTGAGGCCAACCATAGGTAATTTCTGTTTTACTAGGTTCAGGTCCAGGTCGTCAATACCTTGTTGAGTTAAAGCTTCTTGCAAAGCTGGCAAATAATCTTGCTGTATAAACTCCGCAAAAGGCTTATCTTCCACAGCAGAGGGCTTTTCCTTTTTCACCTTGCCTCCAGCAGGCTTAGTTTCAGATTTTTTAGCTTCTTGTTCTTCCGCCATAAGTGCTTCCTTAATTAAATTTCTGCATAAGCTCGTTCTACTAAACGACGAGCCAGAGTCTGAACTCCTGTATGTTCATAATAATTGGTACTCACATCTAAGAATGCAGCCAAATAATCCAATTTATCATCGCTAAATTCTACAAAACTTTGCAGACTATTGGCCACATTATGGGGAGTAATGCCTCGATCGCTGACAAAATCTCCCATCCAACCAGAAACCGAACCAAAAGCTTCCCCAATAAAGCCTAACTTACTGTCTTTATTATCCCCAGGAATAGCATCTTCCATTTCCCTGAAACCTTCGTTTTCTTCTAGGTCTGAGGGGGATAGTCGTTCGATCCATTCTGAAACTGCTTGTAAAAAGTCTGGCCCAAGAGGAATTAAACCATCAAAACAAACTAAGGCTGCTAACCGCATCAAAGATTCCCCACTATAATCACCCAAAGCGCCTACAAAGTCACCAATACTATCTCCAGGAATGCCATTGATGGAACAAAAACCTAATAACTCAGCAACAACTTTCAGAGACAGATCGATAGTTTGGCCTTTTGCTGGTTTAGGAGTCAGGCTAGTTAACAAACCTCCCACTAGAGGAATTTTGTTACCAACCATATTAGCTAGGGTAGCTGCACCTACAGCACGACCTGCTCCACTGACAGTTTGGTAGAGCCACAAAGCTCGTTGATATCCTTGAGCTTTGTCATTGAACAGAATTACGGCGCGATCGCCTATTTGTTGAATTAGGTCTTCGTCGTCTTCCCCTGTGACAGTGCGGATGGTATTTTCAAATCCTACCAAGTTATCCCATTCTCCAGGAACAATAAAATCTAAGGCACGTAAGGATTTAATTGTCAGATTATCCTCGGGTAGTTCATCTACTAATTCAAAAATTGGTTTGCTCATTTGTATGTTGCTCCTTTGGTTAATTAAAAAGTTAAAATTTGGAAGTTATAGCGCTTTGCGCAGGCAACAGGTAACAGCCAATAGGGGGAATCAAAAACTATTTGCACAAGCATTTCGTAGGAAATCTTATGAGACTTTTAGCTATTGGGTAGTTCCTGCAATTGGTAAATATACCAGCGCGCACTGCTATAACATAGTAAGACTATTGCCGCTACGCGGAAGTCAGAAGTCAGAAGTCAGAAGTATTGATTGGTAAAGTTTTGAGGATTTTGTAACTGGTCAGTTATTTCCGTCGTGCTGTACTATGTTGTTTTAGTTTGAGGGCAGAATTGTTTATTTAAGACTTGATAGACCACTTAGATTAAATTTTTGTAGCCATGCTTCGCGATCGCTGGGGGTAAATGAGGGGTCTTTTGATTGAGCTTTTACCTGGAAACGATTATCTACTAATACCGCAGTTGTAGTTTTACCTTGTTCAACTGCTGGATATCCTCCTATTTTTTTGCTACTATTTTGGAATTTGTCGGCTGCAGCAGGGGAAGCGGAGATGTCATTGATAGACATGACTGCTACTTCTTGACCACCTTTTTTGAGACTTGCTTGAGCAAAACCTTTTTTCTCTTGAGCATAGTTCAGTTTATAGTCGCCACTTGATGATGGGAAGTATTTGTTTAGACTACCGCCAGATACTTGTTGGGCTTGGGAAGGACGTTCTGTTTTGCTTTGTTGTTGGGCCTGGTCGAAACGGCTTGGTTGTTTGGCTCCGCCACAAGCAGATGTTAGTAGTAATAAGCAGATAAATATTGGGGCTAGAGTTTTTGCTAATTTACGGCTATATATCATTAATTTATCTCTCCTTAAATCATAATATTTGAGATTGCTAGTATAATTTTCTCTTAAAATCGTACTATTTGTGTTATTTTTTCTGATGGCCTAAGATAAAAATTGTCCAAAGTTGATCGAATGTTTTCTTTTTCAATTCTAGTGGATCTGGTCAATATTTACAGGACTTACGCAGAGAGTCTATATATAGCGAGAAAGAATACTATTTCCCCCTAAAGATGGTGGTTTAAAAGTCAATTTGCGTAAGTCCTGATTTAACTAAATCTGATGGCTTATTTTGATGTACAGCCTGTCTTTGTATAGATAAATCTGTCTTTGTCTAGATGAAGTTGATTGTTAGTGATTTTTTATCGGCACGAGTACCATCCTTGTGAACTAGGGCGATCGCGTAGATGATTTTTTATTTTGATTGACTTGGTACAGCAGATTGCAGGTATATAAGGTACAAATATTAATGATCAAGTCTTTGTAGTGCGGGCATTTTGCCTGCGACTGGTGTACTTCACTAATATGAAACACGCTGTATCAGCTTGAAAGCAGAGGAAAAAATATTTAGGGTTTGCGTATGGAAAGATATGAGTGGTAGGAGTAGGAGTCAACCCACCCCCGCCCCTCCCAGGAGGGGAAAAGCCGAGTTAGGAGAAATGGGGAATGAGCGAGGAGGTAGGAGTAAGAATTGTCCCTCAATTTTTCTGTCCTTAGTTTGCCTTTTATGCTAACTTTTTGAGGGTTTTAGACTAAAACAAGCGCACTTTGTGGGAATCCAAGAAAGCTCAATCCTTTACCTTTCAATGGTTTTATGGTTAATCAGCAAACCCTATTTATGTGCAAAAAACAGTAATTTTTTTGGTATTTTTTTTGAGACAAAATCTACTGTGAAACTTGACAAAATAATTATTTTTTTGTAACTTTTAAGGGTTATGAAATGAGGTATAAACTAAAAGATTTCCTAACTTAGAGATATTGGATAAATATTACAAATAATGACAAAGTTATCGAGTATTGTAAAACAAAAAAATCATACTCAGTAGATGTTATTTTTCTGAATAAAAGCAAGAGCAGTTATAGCCATAAGATTTGAGTTGTGAGATATTGGAAACTTTTAGGGAACAGGGAACACATGGTCTGGGAACAGAGAATGAAGAAGAAAACGTATCATATGAATATAATAATTGCTATATTCTATACTTTTAAGGAACATCTCAATTTTCACAACTGATTCCTGATTGCTATAAATATTAAATAGACAAATATTTTCTGTACCTTGTAGTTGTCAAAAAAACTGTTTTAAGAACAAAAAAATGAGTTCTGACTATCCCTTGATACTAGCAACAGACCTAGATGGAACTTTCTTAGGAGGTTCAGATGAACAACGAGCAGAATTTTATGAATATCTGCAAAAACATCGCCATCGCCTACTATTAGTATTTGTGACTGGGCGAGACGTGGAATTTGTGCAAAGCTTATGTGAAGATTCAAAATTTCCTAATCCTGACTATATTATTGGCGATGTTGGTACAACAATAGTTCACGGTAAAACTCTAGAACCCTTAGAATCAATACAAGGGTGGGTTGAAGAAATCTGGGGAAATGCCAGTGATCGTGTTAAAGAAATGATGGCAAATGAACCAGGAATAGAACTTCAAGAATGTAGTGGTCCACGGCGTGTTTCTTACTATTACGAACCAGAAAAACTCCAAGAAAGCACAGTTCAAAAAGTGTTTGATGCTGGATTTGATTGTATTCTATCTGCTGATGTTTATTTAGACGTAATGCCTAAAGGTGTTTCTAAAGGACCTACACTGATGAAATTCATTGAATTATTAGGATTAAATGCAGACAATATAATTCCAGCAGGAGATTCTCTCAATGACTTATCTTTATTCAAAACCGGACTCAAAAGTGTTGCAGTAGGAAATGCAGAACCGAAACTGGTAAAACATATCGCAACAATGGACAACGTTTATCACAGTCCTTATCCGGGTACCGCAGGCATCTGGGATGGTTTGAAATATTACAGTAAATTATTGGAAGCATAACAAATTGAAATCCTCGCTTGTTATTCTTTATCACCGAGAACCCTATGACGAAGTAATCGAAAATGGTAAAGTTAACTATAAACCGAAGAAAAGTCCCAATGGCATTATTCCCACTCTCAAAAGTTTCTTCAAAAGTTTCAACCAGGGCACATGGATAGCTTGGAAGCAAGTTACAAAAGAACAAAAAGTTGATTTCCAATAACGAGTTACTGTGGAAGAAGATGGAAGCAACTATACAGTACAAAGAATCCCATTAATGGAGCATTGACTTAATCAGAGAATAAGGATATAATGCGTCAAAAGGCATACTTAGCAGACAAGTTGCACTCACCCATATATGAAATCCATTAGAACAAAGCTCAAACTTAATAATCAGCAGAAAACCCTCTTTGCTCAACACGCGGGCTACTCTCGATGGTGGTATGTGCGACTCGTTGGCTAGCAAAGACTGCCCAAAAGCAGAT
>NZ_JAAHGU010000177.1:0-12853 GCF_010692685.1 Okeania sp. SIO2F5
TTCTTTCTAGTTCATCTATACTTAGGTGTTCTTGGATACTTAAGCGTCTTGGCATAATGGCGATCGCTCCTGGGAATTATTTTTCTCCTCTTCAATTATACACAAACGATGCTACCGGACATGATATCAGTCAAACTACGCAGCTTGTTTGCTCACAAAAGCTCCTTGAGTACAGAAACTCAGTACTTTACGGTAAGATGGTAACACTCAGATATCGGTGCATAGATTGGCATTGGGATTGTCCTGCTCAAAGGGTACGCTTTGTACTAGCTGTATGGCCGGAGGGCAAACAAATAATTCTGCTATCAACTGATCTGACTCTATCCGCAGCAGAAATTTTAACGGCTGATAGTTGGCGTTTTCAGATTGAAGTCACTTTCCGCAACTTGATTCAACTATTATCTGGTTTTAGCTATCGGTTTTGGATCAAAGCTCTGCTCCCAACTCAGGGGTGGCCGAAAGACTACTTAATTCTCAATCGATATCCGAACAAACAGCAGCAACAATTTCACAGAAAAGTCGAAGCTATGGAACGGTTTGTACTGAGCAACGCTATAGCTCTAGCTATTTTACAACTGCTTAGTTTAGAGATGCCCATGATGATCTCGAAGGACTTGCCTCGTTGGTTTCGTACCCTACCCTCCAATGGTTATCCAAGTGAACAGATAGTTCTACTGACACTCGCCGAGCAAAGAAAGCAGATTTTAGCCAAAAGTAGGTCAGGGCTACTTTTGACAAAATTCTTAAATACTCGAACGCTATTCACCAGACAATCAAATCTGGAGCATTTTTTCACATGAAACCAACTGTTTTATGAATACAAAAACTTTTTACTGTCCAGTAAGGCAGAAAATACAGATTAAAATGTAACGACCTTGGCGTGAATTTGGTACTATCTATTGCAATAGACAGGCAGGTTAGGACTTATGTGGATGATGATCTGAATCAGGGGAAATGTTTTTCCCACTTCCCTATTCCCTGTTCCCTGCTATAATTTTTTGCTCCTGCTTGCTTCTTTCTTTATTCACAAATTATGAGCAAAACAACAGATAAAAAGTTTACTCCTCCTGTGATGAATTTACCTTTGGTAGATTCGCCATTTTTTGAACAAATTTTTAGCCAGTTAACTTTAGACAAAGATACAAAAAAACTTGTCAAACAATTTGCTGAACAAGGATATGTAATCATAGACGACTTAGGTATAGAAAATATTGCAGAAACTACAGACAGAATAGTTAAAGACTTAACTCCCATATATGGAGAAAAAGGCAAAGTAAAATCAGCTTGGATTTATCACGATCGAATTCAGGATGCTTGGACATTTAATCAAGATGTAAAAAAAATTGCCACTTCTCCCAAAATTATTAACCTATTAAAAATACTTTATCAGCGAGAACCAATCCCATTTCAAACCTTAAATTTTAAGTTTGGTACTCAACAATCTACTCATAGTGACAGTATACATTTTAGTTCAATGCCAGCTAGGTTTATGTGTGGAGTTTGGGTAGCTCTTGAAGATATAGATGCAAATAATGGTCCGCTACATTATTATCCTGGCAGCCATAAATTACCAATATTTGATTTAAACGACTTAGGAATTACAGGTAGTTATCAAAATAAACCTTATGATGTTTATCCCATATATGAAGAGTTTTTACAGTCATTAATTGAACATAATGGTTTAAAAAAAGTAGAACTTTATGTCAAGAAAGGGCAAGCTTTAATTTGGGCTGCAAATTTACTACATGGGGGTAGTCCAGTTTTAGATAAAAACCGCACCAGATATAGTCAAGTAACACATTATTATTTCTCTGATTGTATGTATTATATTCCTTTACTTTCAGATCCATTTTTACATAGAATTCATCTTAAAGAAGTGATAAATATTATGACAGAAAAAGTAGTCGATCATATTTATAATGGTGAGAAAATTGAAGTTAATCCCGAACAGTATGAAGTAGAAAGATTAAAATATCAACTGTTACAATTTCAGGAGGAATTAGAAAAATTAAGACCTATGGCAATGCAATTTCAGGATGAACTGACTATATTAAAACCTCAACTTCAAACAGTTGAGTCAGAACTAGAAAAGTTACGTATTCAGTTATATGATTATCAAACAAAATTTCAATTATCAGAAGCTCAAAATCAGTCAATTGAGACAGAATTAAAAAGACTAAGAACTCAGTTATATCAATCTGAATTATAGTAAATTCAGCTATAAGCTATCAGTTATCAGTTATCAGTTATCAATAGGACTTATACCGTTTCACGGAACTCAAAAGTCAAAAGTTAAAGGTTAAAAGTTAAAAGTAATATTTTTAGGACCCAAAACTTTGACACTACAGTAATTTCAGGAAATTATTTCACATCTAAAGGAGCTAAACTATTTGTAACATTCTTTTTTCACGCTTGGTATTACACATAACCACCAATTATGGTAGGGGTTAACGACCGTTAACCCCTACAAATGGTTTATAATATCATGTCCGGTAGCATCGGAGCGTGTATAAAATTAGGCATTGGTGAATGCGTAATGCTTTTGTCTCAAATATCTATGAAAAAACTATAATTGTACCGTTCATAAATATTTAATGGCATTACCTAATCACCAACCCCTAAAATTAAGGTAATAATAGGAGAAAACCTTCTGCCTCCAGCATAGCTGCCTTCTGCCTTCGGACCACCAAAGTCTAATTATTCAACCGGACATGATATAACTTCATCTTTTGGGTAAGTCTTGGTATATAGCAGTTGAAGCAAAGGTTAGGATAGATCAAAAGCTTAAAACTCAGACAACGTAATACTTTTCCTTCTTTCTTCTGCTATATATTATGTTCCCAATGCGGGACTTGCCCCCTATAGGTATACCTCACCCATGATGGAAAATATCGAATCTGCTGTAAATAATATTGTCTGGTCAAAAAACTCAGTTTTATGATTCAAATAAATCAATTTTAGGATCATAAAACTGGGTTAAATAAATCTCCTAAATTCGCACAAAACTACCGTTAATATGGGAGCGATCGCTCGGTTCTAAATAACCTAAATTCTTCATCTTCAGTATAATTTTCTCCTTACTTTCAGTAACTGTTTCTAAGTCAGTTAGACATTCAACTTCAGGATGAGGAGGTGCTTCATAAGGTGAATCAATACCAGTAAATTCTTTAATTCCTCCAGCTCTGGCAAGTTGATAAAGTCCTTTTTTGTCTCGTGCTTCGCAAACTTCTAAAGGTGCATTAACATATACTTCCATAAAATTGCCAATTCTTTTTCTAACCTCAGCCCGAACTTGATTATAAGGAGAAATAGCAGATACTAAAACAATTACACCATTACGAGTTAAAAGATGAGCTAAAAACCCAATTCTGCGGATATTTTCATCTCGGTCAACTTTACTAAAACCCAAACTTTTACCAATATCTTGACGAACTATAGTACTATCAAGAACTTCTACCGTATAACCAAGCGATCGCAACTCTTCTGCCACAGCTAGACTCAGAGTAGTTTTACCAGCACAGCTTAAACCAGTAAACCACACTGTTACAGCAGTTTGATTAATTTTTTCCATTCACAACATCCTATAAAAAACAAAGTTTAAATCCCGAATAAAAATAGGAATTTTAGGAATTTAAAGTTTCATCATTTTCTTGACTTAAGATGTCTACTATGATAACATAATTGTTTAACTTGCTATAAGTCAAATATAGCGTAAAGTATAACAGCCCAATCAGTTATAACTATAATTGAAACAGTAAAAACTATTTTAAGTTCCTCATAGCATTGCCAATTAAATCTCCACAACTTAACTCATATAAATGGAAAATATTAGATATCTTCGTAGTTGGTTACGCATATCTCGTCAACCTCAGTATCGTTGGTTTTGGTTTGTAGCTGCAGCACTAATCTATGTAAGTATTCTCCTGTTTCCAATAGCAGGAATAGAAAAAGAAGCAAAAGGAGCTTTAGCAGTATTTGGGGTAACAGCTTTCCTGTGGGCAACAAATACCTTACCAGTAGCAGTCACAGGCTTAATGGTCTTATTTTTAATTCCCCTCAGTGGTAGTATGTCTGCCACAGAAACTTATGCCTATTTCGGCAACAAAGCAGTATTTTTTGTATTAGGAGCATTTATTTTAGCTAGTCCTATTCAACGCTCAGGACTGAGTACCCGTCTAGCATTAACAGTAGTTTCCCGTTTTGGCAAGACCCAGAATACTTTAATTGCCTCTATTTTAATTCTTTCAGCCGTAATGTCTTTTGTGATTAGTTCCTACGCTGTTACGGCAATGTTATTTCCAGTAGTGATAGAAGTTATACAAGCAGCAGGAGCTAAACCTGGTGGACGTTTTGGACTAGCAGCATTCTTAGCTTTAGGTTGGGGTTGCGGTATTGGTGGTATCGCAACTTTACTTGGAGGTGCCAGAGCACCACTAGCATTAGGAGTTCTTCGCAGCACCACTAACGGAGAATACGATGTCAGTTTTGTGGAATGGTTTATTTGGTCTATTCCTTTAGTCGTATTACTGTTAACAGTAGCTTATTTTATCTTACTCCAAATAGGAAAAGGTACAGTTGTGTCTTTACCAAATGCCCTAAAATTTCTCAAAATTAGGTCAAAAAGTCTGGGAGGAATTTCATCAAGAGAAATTGGTACATTAGTATTAGTGGCAGGGATAGTTTTATTGTGGATTTTTAGAGGAACAGTTTGGGGACTAGATACAATAGCTTTCTTTGGGGTGATGTGTAGCTTCATTTTTGGGTTGGCAAGTTGGCAAGAAGTAGAAGAAGATGTTAACTGGGGTATTTTTTTAATGTATGGTAGTGCTATTGCTCTAAGTGCAGTGTTACGAGATACAGGGGCAGCACAAGCATTAGCAGAAATTTTATTGGGATCGTGGATTAATTCTGGTTTCATTTGTTTTGTGGCAATGGTTTTGATTATTACTATTTTGACAGAAGGAATG
The DNA here is from genome assembly GCF_010692685.1 of Okeania sp. SIO2F5. Lineage (NCBI taxonomy): Bacteria > Bacillati > Cyanobacteriota > Cyanophyceae > Oscillatoriales > Microcoleaceae > Okeania > Okeania sp. SIO2F5. The sequence continues at coordinate 4,968 of NZ_JAAHGU010000177.1, forward strand.
AGTAATGCTGCTGCTGTGGCAGTTTTGATGCCAGTTGGACTTGCTTTAGCAGCTAAATATGGAATCGACCCTAGAGCAATGACATTGGGTATTACTCTGCCATCAGGTCTGGCTTTTCTGTTGCCAGTAAGTACCCCGGTAATGGCCATTATCATTGGTAGTGGTTATGTGTCGCCTGCTGAAGCTTTTAAGCGTGGCTTATTGCTAAAATTAGTGGGGACTTTGATATTCTTGGCAATGGCGAAATTTTATTGGCCTTTATTTGGGCTAGGGGTGTAAGATATGAATATTTGGTTGGTGGTTGCAAATCCCTATGCTTACGATAAAGCAATGTGGAAAGGAATCTCAGAAGCTCAACAAAATCAAGCTAAATTGAGAGTTGTGTTTTTTATTAATAATAACTCTATTAATGATGTTATTGGTGAACTGGGGCAAACTGGTTGGTTAGGGTCTAATCCTTTGCATAAACTTCAAGACTCTATGTTAGAGGGTTATCGCGCTCTAGCTAGTGATGTTTTGAAGCGGGTAAAGCGTAAAGCTAAAGAAAAAGAAGTAGAATTAGATATTCAAGAAGTAATAGAAAGACCTAGTTTAGAAGAATATCTGTTTGAGCTTGTAGAGCAAGATGCAATAAAAATTATTGTTGCTGGTCCTCAGTTACTTACTACTAGAGTTGCAAATTTACCAAGTATAGCAGAGTATATTGAGGAAGATTAAAAACAATGTAATTAATTCCTATAGTATTTTATTTATTTGTTCAATGAAGCTCTAAAAATATGTATCTCATCAAGTTAAAAATTGGTGTAGGTTATTTCAGTTATCAGTTAGCCTCCTAACGGAGGAACTGCGTTAACAGTACCTCTGCAATAAGGAGGCTTTAAATATGGAATATTCTCTTTTTTTATCCCCTTAAAAGGGGAGGCTTGGGACTAAAAATTTTCGGTCAATAATATTATATTTGCATAATCAGTTATATTAGAAGAAAGAAAGAAGAAGGAAAAATCTGGTGTTGTTTTAGTTTTAAGCTTTTGAGATGTCTGCGCCCTTTACTTCAACTGCTATATCAAAAAACATAGCTTCTTGCTGATAAAAAATCTCCCTCCGGATTTTCTATTACTTACTAAGTAAGATCAACTTATTTATCTGAATCAAGCGACAAAATATATATTTTCCTATTTTTTTTCCTGATTCCTGGCAGACACACAATCTTGACAAAAGAAGTGAATCTGATGGTACAAGTTAAACATAAATTTCAAAGCTTTGAAGAATATTTATCATATAGTAACAATTCAGAAAAACTCTGTGAATTATTTAATTGTGAATTAATTGAAATGCCTCCAGAATCACGTTTAAATGTTGAAATTGCTACTTTCTTGTTACTGAGATTTGCCTTACTTTTAGGTCATAGTCGAGTACGGGGTCAAGGATTAGAATTAGAGGTTAGAGGAGAGCCGAAAAATCGCTATCCCGATTTGACTATCATCCGAGAAGAACATATTCAAAAATTATTAAAGCGGAATAATTCGCCTTTCTATGTCTCCTCCTTTGTTAGTTGTTGAAGTCGTTAATCCTGGAGAGATACAAAGAGAAAGAAACTATATTGCGAAGAGAATTCAATATCAAGATTGTGGTCTTCCTGAATATTGGATTGTTGACCCTGAAACTAAAACTATTCTAATATTAAAATTAATCGGCACAAGTTATACAGAAGTAGGTAGTTTTTCTGGTAATTATTTAGTATTATCTCCTGGATTTAGAAGGCTTAATTTGAAAGTTTCTACAGTTTTTGATGGTTGAAGAAGGAAGGATTCATTAATTGATAATGGATAATTACCTCTGGTTAAAACCAAGAGAAGAAAACATTTTCCTTATAGCGGTTTTCACTCATGTTGACTACAGTAAAAATTATAGATATACCTAAAGTTTAATAAGCTACAGAAAGAGTTGTATTCTATGTTAATGAAAACTGCTATAAGCGTCAATCATCTTCTTTTCAAGGAGAGGTAATGATTAATGATTAATTATTAATTAGGGCTTGCTGATTAAATATAAAAGTCTTTACAGATCAAAGTTTTAGCCTTTTTAAGTATCAAAAAGTGCGAGGTTTTAGGTGGTAATGGTTCAATTAGGAGCGGATTTTGCTCAAGAGTTGGGCAGAAAAATTAAGGGACTATTCTTCCTACTATCTCCTCTATAATTCCCCGTTCCTCCTGTCTCCAGTATAGCTGTCTCCTGTCTCCTACCCCTACTAAAAGACTAGTGAAGCGCAAACCCTAATAATTAATAACTAATTATTAATTAGGGCTTGCTGATTAAATCTAAAAGCATTGACATATAAAGACTAAAGAATTTTTGGAGTCGAATTGCAGTGCAAATTTTTCACCTCTTTATGCTCATGCATGGAGCGTATTTTAGGCGCATAGTTGGGCAGAAAAATCATTCTTACAAAACGCCCGCTCCTACCTCCTATAAATTCCAATTTATCCTGTCTCCAGTATAGCTGTCTCCTGTCTCCTACCCCTACCACTCATACTTTTTCAGCAAACCCTAATTATTAATTACTAAGCACCCATCCCCGAATATTGCTTTAACCCCTTTCGCCACAACCAACGATTTAATCCCAAAAATATCGCACCCCAAGCAAACATCATCAATAACCCGCGTCCAATATCCACAGGCAACCCTACTAAAATAGAAGCAGGAAAATAAATTATATAAGGAAACGGAGTCCATAATGCTATTTGATATACTGATTCTGGAAACACTTCTAATGGAGCAGTTATTCCCGATAAAAACATATTAGGTAAAAACCAAAGCTGCTCAAGGGCGCTAGCTCTTTCTATCCAAAAGGCAAACAAAGCCATTGTATATTGAATTAAAAATCGTAATGCAAATGCCATTACTGCTACAATTAAAAATAACAAAAAATCACCCAAACTTGGCAACCAAAATATCCGGGGATATAGAATCAAAAATAATAATATTAAACCTAAAATAAAAGGTCCTCTAGCAAGCCTTTCTCCAATATGACCAAAGAAATGATGCCAAACAGGATCTATCGGTTGTAATAATTTAGGAGATAATTTCCCCTGAACTACTTCTTTTTCAAAATCCCAAATCACCCAAACAGGTGTGATTGCACGGGCAATAAATACAGCTAAGAAATAATGAGAAAACTGTGATTTATCTAATGCAAATTCCCCTGCTACTGAAGCCTTTATCCAGACTCCCATCATAATAAAAGGCAAAGAAGATGACAATACCCATAAGAATAGTTCTGCTCTATATTCCAGCATATAAGCGTAGTAGGTAGATAGAAAAACTTTAGCAATTTTGATAATTTTTTTCATGGTTTTTAATGGTTGAAGAAGGAAGAAGGAAGAAGGAAAAAGGAAGAAAGAAAAATCTTATTAGTATTATATTAGGGTAAGCATTCAACCGTCAGCATTCAGCTATCAGCTATTACTTTTAGTGAGTGGTGAAGGCTTATTAATTGAGGTAGAAAAATCTTGCTACAAAAGTCAGTTCTAAAGTCTATATTCATTTAAACCTCGTTCTTAAGCACAGGGTCTTATTGCTGTTAATGCAGTTCCTCCGTAGGAGGCTAGCTGATGGCTAATAGCTGTTTGCGCAGCATTCCGGAGGAAATGCTTACATATTAGGCACAAGCCCAACCAAATGCTACTTGATTTTTGTGATATTTGCACTGAGTAATATGACCACAACCAAGGTCTCCAAACATAAAGGGTAAATTATCTTCAGAATCAACCTGAAAAACTAATCTCATTTCTTCACCACAAATCGGACAATTAGGATATTCTATTCCCTGAACCCATAAAGGCCAACCTGCTAATTTATCTCCTTCAATTGGGAAGCTATCCTCTTCAGTTAAGAAATTATCTTCATATAATTCATCATCTAATTCTATACCAAATTCTGCTGCTTCAGCATAGTTAGGATAATCTTCTAGTTGTTGCCAATCGACGATTAATTTAGGAGGAAAAACTTTTTTATTTTCAGGATTTTTTACATCTTGTGCTTCTGTTTATGGCTGAACAATTCTAATTAAATGAATGTCGGAAAATGGTTCCCATCCTTCATAATCGCAATCACAAAGTAGTTCTTCATTAGTGCAATAAAACATCTGTAAAATACCACTACCAAATTCATTTTTTAATGCTTCTGGTAAGGTATTAAGGTTTAGCTGAAGAAAGAATTGTAGAGGATTTTGGCAATGAGGACATTTCGGCCATTGTTCATCTTTTGGTAAACCTTGGTTTACCAGCAAATTTAGAAGCAGTTAAAGCACCATCTCCATCGATAGTTATTGGTTTCCAAGCTTCACGTTTATAGGGTTGAATTTCTAGCGGAATATTAGTCATAATATTTATTTGTAGAAAAAATTAAATAAACTATTTGGAGGATAGTAATTAGGGCTTGCTGATTAAATATCAAAGCACTGACAGATATGGGTTTCAGCTTTTTTTTGTCTAAAAAAGTGCGCCTGTTTCGGTCTAAACAGCTGCATAAAGCTAGTATTTTGGGATGATTATGGCAGAAAAATCTTGGGACAATTTTTACGACTACCTCCTCTATAATTTCCATTTCTCCTGTCTCCTGTCTCCTACCCCTACCAAAATACTTTCCATACGCAAACCCTAATTAATAAGTAACAGGACTTACGCAGAATCACCTTGAAAGCACCATACGTAAGAGTTGGGCAGAAAAATCCCAAATTGACAATTCTTACTTCTACCTCCTCTTAATTCCCATTTCTCCTGTCTCCTGTCTCCTGTCTCCTGTCTCCTGTCTCCTCCTCCTACTAAAAGACTTTTTCAGAAAACCCTAATTAATTTAAAAAATGTAAGGATTCAGATTATTTATTACATTAGCTGATCAATTAGTAGTTTAGCGATCGCCTCACAAGCTAAACCAAGAAAATACTAATTGATATTTAGTAATTAATTTAAAAAATTGAAACCTTTCAAACTTTTGACTTTTGACTTTTGACTTAAATTAAACTTTTCCTGCACGAAAAACTCTACCAATGACCTCCTCAATAGGTGGGTCAGTCACCGTCAAATCTTGCACTTCTAATTCTGCCAAAATCTGAGCTACAGTTGCCGTTAAATTTTCCCGGCGTACCAATAAATGTACTGACTGACCTTCCAGCATTTCCACCTCCCCATAATTAGATAAATGTTGCTCAAAATTATCTACATCCGTAGGTACAGGATTAAGTAATTCTATTTGTACCTCTCGATAAGGAGCAAAACGATCAAGTAAACCATCTAAACTGCCATCATAAATTAACTGACCTTGATATATCAATAACACGCGCTTACATAAAGCCGTAATATCAGCCATATAATGACTCGTCAACAACACAGTTGCCTGATAACGTTGATTATATTCTTGCAAAAACTCCCGCACTGCCACTTGTGCATTTACGTCTAAACCTAAAGTTGGTTCATCCAAAAATAAGACTTTTGGTTGATGTAATAACGCCGCCATCAACTCTGCCTTCATCCGCTCCCCCAGAGATAATTTTCTGACTGGTTGCTTCAACTTTCCCTCCAGGGACAACATCTCTGTTAATTCCATCAACCGTCTGTAATATTCTTTGTCAGAAAGACCATAAACAGCAGCATTAATTTTCAGGGAATCTAACACTGGTAAATCCCAGATTAACTGTTGTTTTTGCCCCATGACTAAGGTAATTTGCTCTAAAAATTTTCTCTTGCGTTCAAAGGGGACATAATCTCCGACTTTAACTATACCGTTAGACGGATGAATTAAACCTGTGAGCATTTTCAGAGTAGTAGTTTTGCCAGCACCGTTGGGTCCGAGAAATCCCACTACTTCCCCCGGGTCTATTTCAAATGTAATATCTTCAACTGCCTTAACATATTGGTAGGTGCGACGTATAAAATGAATTAATGTTCCCTTAATTCCTGGTTCTTTGATGGCTACTGGGTAGATTTTGCTCAGATTTTTAGCGAGTATAATAGACATAACTTTTGAATATTAATTTGAGTTACAGGCAACATTGGCCATAAATAGAACAGCAAGAAATTTAGCATATTTTAGGAGGCATACTAAGTTATGGTACTTATTCCAGATTTTTCAGACTCTTCTCCTCGTTTATTGGGAACAAACGGTGATGATAATGAGATTCTCACAGTAGAGCAAGCTACTTCTTTTCCTGGGGGAGTATTAGCTCTCAGTGGTGATGATATCATTACTGGTTCATCTGCCAACGACTTAATTTTTGGTGGTGAAGGGAAAGATGAGTTATTTGGAGAGGGTGGTAATGATATTTTGCATGGTAACAAGGATACAGATTTTCTCAATGGTGGCCTTGGTGATGACACATTGTATGGAGGTAAGGGTGCCGATCTATTAAATGGTGGAGATGGTAATGATATTCTGATTGGTGGTGCTGGTGTTGATATTTATAAAGGTGGTTTGGGAAGTGATGTATATGTTTTGAGAACTGAGTTAGCAGGAGTAACACAAGATTTAAGTGGTATTACTTCTTTATTTCCAGGAATTCCCAGTACTGTTCAATTGCCTAATGCAATTATTACTGATTTTAACTCTTCTGAAGATATTATTGGATTAACAGGAGGGATGACAAAATCTGATTTGATATTTGAAGATTTTAATAGTTTTGAGGAGTTTGGGATTAATACAAATTTGATTTTACCATTTGTCAGTGATGAACTTGAACTGTTAACCAAAGCAGATATTTCAGTACAGGATTTAGATCCAAATAATGATGGTGTTTTAGAGGGTACTGCGATTAAAATGAGTGGTACAAATCAGCTTTTAGGATATGTGTTGAACACAACTTCGACAGAAATAGCAGCGTTGCCAGAGTCACAGTTTATTAGTGTTAATTTTTAACAAAAAATAGCGAGAAGTCCCGCGTTCTAGTGCAAGGGAACGTCGTATAGGAAAGCGACCATGTTATAATATAAGAACACAGGGGGAGGACATCACCTCTGTATAAACTGCAACTCCTTTGCGGGTTGAAGAATCCCGCGTTGTCGCTCAAGCACGGGCATCGGGAGCATGTCAAGGAAGACGCACATAGTTTTCTAGGTTGACAGCAGCATTAAAGTCTCTGTCAGCCTTAAACACCCACAGAAACGGCCACTAAGCTATCTAAAATTAACTGACCAAAAACTTGTTCCATTTCTGTTGCTATACGTCCATACTCTCCTTCATAGGGTGTCATTTCTCCCCGATGCTTAATTAAGGACTGTAGAACTGTTACTGCGTGTTTCTTAAACTGTGTCGCTCGCCAAAACAAAGCAGCAGTTTCCATATCCCAGGCACTATTTTTCTGGGTACTGCTTTCTAAGATATTAATCAGACTTTTAACATTATCAGTCCTTTCTCCGATTAGCTCAGGGTAATTATAAGCATGATAATCTTCAACATGATGGCAAATCATTAACTGTACTGGGTAAAACAGTGATTCTGCCTGATGCCGAAGACTGTCTACCAGTAAGGGAGAAGCAAAAAGACTCTGACCCAATTGTGAAGCAGAAAGACCCGAATCGCGCATCAACCCTTGAAGAAGGAGACAGGAGACAGGAGACAGGAGACAGGAGGAAAATTACATGGGGATTCGCTCCCCCAAGTAATGCGTGAACACCTCCGTTGACGGTGGGGTATTAAACCCACAAAGAAAATGATAAAGGTTATTAGCTTCGTCAATGATATTAATGTCTCTAAGATTGTCTGGAGTTATAGCAATGAGCGCTGGCATCTTTACATATTACATAAATATTGATAATGTAACATAAAAGTAACTGTATGAGCTGTATTTTTCATAAATTAGGCGATCGCTAAAGGTTAAAGTTTTAAGGATGCGT
>NZ_JAAHGU010000178.1:0-12817 GCF_010692685.1 Okeania sp. SIO2F5
GTAAACAATTTCAAGCTATAAACTGTAAATTATCAATACCATTACAGACATCCTTAAAACTTTAAGGTTTAGCGATCGCCTAATTTATGAAAAATACAGCTCATACAGTTACTTTTATATTACATTGCAAATATCTATGTAACATGTAAAGATGCCAGCGCTCATTGCTATATATGATGTCCGGTTGAACAGTTATAAATAAATAACGACGGAGGAGTCAGTCCTCAGTCCTCAGTTCTCAGTCCTCAGGAGGGAAGACAGAAGAAGGAAGAAGAACAACAGGAGAAGAAGGAGAAAGTTTTTTATCACTAATTATCCGCACATGATATTAATAGTTTTGTGGAAGTGGAATGGGTATCTTGCCCGTTCCCGTTCCTGATATTTACAAAAGCAGAGTGTGGGGAGAGTGGGAAATTTGGGAGGAATAATTGTATCTGTATCTGTTCTGTGCTTGTCTGTCTTTTGTGTTAAATTTTTGGCGTTGCTGAGTGGTAATGATTTTTAGATTAAGTATCAACGCAAAACATAAGTTTTTCAATTTTACCTTCAGCTAATAGACATCTCCAAGAATAAAAAATCAATATCTATATCCCAAAGAAATTATCAATTTTTTACCCCTACAGCAAAGCTGCCTACTGCCTACTCCTTATGCGTGGTGGAGATGTCTAATTATCATTACATTTAAGCAACGCCAAATTTTTGGTAACTCAAGCTCAAAAGTAGGCACTTTTTTTCGCTCAAAAAAGGCTAAAACTTTTATATTTCAGTACTTTGATATTAGATCGGTAATCCCTAATTATTAATTATTATTTATTAATTGTTGAACCGTTCCTGATATGGCAATGAGCGCTCAGGTATTTACAATGTTCAGCTCACAGTACAGCCTGGAAAAGGTTTACAAAAAATAATGTGTAAATATGCCAGCGCACATTGCTATATTTTCACTCCTTGGCAGGATACCCACCCCACTTATATTTCCATTCGTCCCTCAGCAATGCCGATGTAATGTAAATAGGGTTTGCAGCAAAAAGTATGAGTAGTAGGGGTAGGAGACAGCTATACTGGAGACAGCTATACTGGAGGAACAGGGAATGAGCGAGGAGGTAGGAGTAAGAATTTTCCCAAGCAAGATTGTTCTGCCATAATCATCCCAAAATACTAGCTTTATGCAGTTGGTATCCACCGAAAAGCTGGTACTTTTTTAGAACAAAAAATGCTAAAAACAATATCAGTTAATGCTTTAATATTTAATCAGCAAGCCCTAAATATTTAGCTGTCAGCTATCAGCTTATTGCCTTGTAGGAGGTAAAGCTGTTCCCTAATTAATGCCGATGTAATGTAGGTATTTAGATGTCAGTTATCAGCTTATTGCCTTGTCAAGAAAGAATAGCTCAGTTGTGCTATGGATATGGAATAATATTTATAGAAACACTAAGAGAGTTATACAAGTATGGCTTCATTTTTAGATGGTGACTGTCTATCTAATTATGCTGAAAAACCCAATGATTGGAAACCATCAGGAAAAAGAATAAAGCGTCGTTTGTATAGGAGTGGTAATAATTGTTTTGTGAATGCAGACTGTAATAGACATCTCCAAAAATACTCAAACGCCTATCTTAACTATCTTTAGTGGAGCGATAGCGTAGGCTTAACCGGAGGCGACCGCTACTCATTAAAATAGTTAACTTGTACGGTTTTATGGTTATCAGAAATACTTTGTGTTACTAATCTAAATAATTGCACTTTGATTTCTTATTTTTATCTCAATTTTTTATGATTTTTACTAATATAAATGAACCTATTATTAATCGGATAATACCACATATTTTCAAGATTACTTTTTGATAATTATTATCTTTTAATCTCAATCTTTCTCTAGGAACTCCAAATATTTTAATTAATCTTATTACATGGTCTACAAATCTTCTATTTTTGGCTTTTTATTGATTTTCTTCTTTGATTTATGGTGACATTTCTTTTTTTATTGGCTTCTTTTTTGGTGTAGTTGTTCTCTCTACTCCTTCATCAGCTTTATCTCCTTGATATTTTTGTTTTTTATCAAAATTATGCTGTTGTTCTCTTAATATATTTACATCACTTACCGAATCATTAATAATTAATAATTAAATAATTCGTGCCTTGAAGCCGACTCTTTTAAGGGGGAAAAAAAGACAATCTTCCTTATATTCAATTCCGTAACGGTTTTAACCCAGATTCCGCACTTCAAAATGTAGTACAAAAATACCGTAAGAAAGCGATGTAGCTGCCGCACTTGCTCCGCCAACGCAATTAATTAAGTATTAATACTGGCATCACCAGAAAATTGAAAAATATTTTTAGTAAAAATACTGAGGTACATCAAGAACAATGCATGAGAGTTTTTATGTAAAAATTACTCCGAAAGTTGGAAAAGGTAAAAACAAGAAAAATGGAGCGTGGAAATCAAAAATTTAGACCACTTGGGGCTAGTAGCTGGAATAATTGATGAAATAGGAATAGTTGATAAAATTAATGAATTAATAGAAGAGAAAAAGACGGAGAAAATCAGTGCATCTTAATGTAGTAAAAGCCATGATTTTAAATGGTATGGGATTAGTATCGTCCCCCCTATATATATTCAAGGATTTCTTTGAAGGAAAGGCGGTGGAACATTTACGCTGGAATTGAAGTAAAAGTAGAGTATTTGAATGACGACAAATTATTGTTGAGTTTTAGACAAAATCCATGAGATTGGGTTAAATCAAATATTTGTTTTTATCGTACTAGAAATTATTAAAAAATATCAATTAAATCTAGAAACAGTTCACTTAGACTCAAGCAGTTTTCATCATCGGGTCGAATATAACAATTCAGGAGAACATCAAACCATAAAAATTACTTATGGGTATTCACTCTTACCATCGGCCAGATTTAAAACAATTTCTGATGGAATTAATCTGTACGAATGATGGAGATGTGCCTTTATGGATGAATATTTGTGACGGCAATGAATCAGATCAAAAGCAATTTGGTGGGGCGATGATAGAGCTTAAAAAACAACTGCAATTTGACAGCTTAATGGTAGCATATAGCTCCTTTTACACCCAAGAAAATCTACAAATAGTCAATAAATTGAAGTGGTCTCCTCGAGTACCATTAACAGTAAAAGCAGCTACTGTTTTAGTTAAGTCTGTGGAAAGCAACGATTTAATTATGAGTAAAATACCGGGATATAATTATGTTGAAATAAAAAAAAATTATGCAGCAGTAGAACAAAGATGGTTATTAGTTGAAAGTCAAAAAAGAAGAGAGTCAGATTTAAAAAATCTAGAGAAAAGAATTCACTCATGATGGGGAAGCTTCTCAAAAAAAACTCCGAGAATTAAAATCTCAGGAATTTGGCTGTGTTGCGGATGCAAAAAAAGCAGCCTAACGCCTTTTAAAGGTGTCTAAATACCATGAACTTACCGACTTGAAAATCATCAAGGTTAACAAGTCTAAAACTCCTAATTCCCAGGACTATAAAGGTAAGCATTTCCTGCGGAATGCTTACCTATAAAGTAGAAGCTACAGTAGCTATTTGTGCAGAAAAAGTAAGTCTTGAAAAACGAAGTGCCGGAGGATTTATTTTGGCAACTAATGTTTTAAATTACGAAGAATTAACTGGGGAAGAAATGCTTTCTAAATACAAAGATCAGTAGTCAGTATAACGGGGTTTTCGTTTCCTATGCATACCCGATGTTTTTAACTGATAGTGTCTTTCTTAAATCTCCAAAACCCATTGAAGCTTTGGGATTAATTTGGAGAGTGTGTTTATTAGTTTATACCTTGGGACAAAGAGAACTTCGCCAAACTTTAAAAAGGATGAAAACTGGAGTTAAAAATCAGTTAGGTCGCCTCACAGATAGACCAACTCTACCATGGATATTTCAGTGTTTTCAATCGGTTCACGTCTTCTATCTTCAGGAGGTTAAACAAATATCTAATTTAACTAATGAACGATTACATTTACTTAAGTTTTTTCCCCAATCTTGTCAGGATTATTATCTCCTTATTTAAGGGCAAATTTAGTTTTTCTCGCACTTTAAAATTTTTAATAGATAGGTCTTTTTTTCCAAGAGTCAAATTTTACATAAAATTTTGGCTTCGAGGGATTTTTATTAGCTATTTGCCAACTGTTTTTTCTAATGTATCCTAATCGCGCCAATTTTTCTTGACTTTCAGTATTAATACTTAATTAATTGCGTTGGCGGAGGATGGTGGTGGCAGCTACATCGCTTTCTTACGGTATTTTTGTACTACATTTTGAAGTGCGCAATGTGGGTTTTAACCTTCTTGTAATTATCAATTATCCATTATCAATTATCCATTAATGAATAGACCTTTTTCTCCTACTATTACATCTACTATTTCTTTTCCTGTCTTGAGTGCTTCTTACATTCGCCGTGCGACGGCGAATTAAGCACTCGCTTTTGGTGTGGTGATTATTTGATTTTTAAAAGTATGATTTTTCTTTTTCCCTGAGTAATATTTTTCTTGTTTTTTATATTCATTTGGTCTTTCTCTACCATGTTGCTGTACTGTCTACAATTAATTATAATTCTGTTAATATTTCCTAGACCCATTCCAATACCTAAAACTTTTTTTTGACTTGCTCTAATCAACTTGCTGGCAGTAATTCTCTGAGGATATCTATCCAGTCATAAAAAATATTATTAGCACGCTTATTCACTTATCTTAAAGTTTATTCCTAGTGTTTGAAAAGTTGGTACATGATGTAAATAAAATCACGTTAAAATGATTTATTCTTCCCTGGTAATGGTCTTTTTTCTGACTCCTCCTGCTTTAATTAATCTTTTTTCTGTTTTGGCGATCGCGTAGCATCCCGTAGGGAATCACCTCTTTTTTTTCTGATTCTATTATTTGGGCATTTTCTATTAATTTCATTAGCTGTTCTGCTGTAATACCAATAATTCTTTTTGTTTATGAGTGGATGATTATAAATATATTCGAGCATTTGGATTCATTTTAATGAACCCATACATAAATGGTTTTGATGATTTTACCTTATTTTCTATTTTGGAAATGTCTAATGGGGCTACAAATATCATCACCAAATGTAAGTAGAAAGCTAAGTTTAGATTTAAGCCAACTGTGTAGAGGCATCGCGGAAATTCTCCCCAAAGAATATATCTTTGGTCAGAGCTCGAATAGACGGAGCAACACGGATTTATCCTTTGCGTAGTATCTACTTAGAATCTCCGTGACTTGAGTCCGGGGAGTAGTTAAGACTTAAAAGCTATTGGAGTACATTCCAATTACGAATTTTCCATTTTCCATCTTGACGAACCAAGTCGTAACGAACAAGCAAGTTATCATTCTGAGAATTGCTTAATCTGTCATTATCATAAAACTCTACCTTTTCTCTCACTTGAGCATCCACTTGAGCTTGATTGGCATTTGTGTTACTCATATTTAAACTTTTTATGTCTAAACTATGCTCATACTTTCGATAAGAGTTCTCTCGCTTGAGAGCATTAGCTGTAGGTAACCAACGTTCAAGTGCTGGATCTACGAGAATATTTTGTAATTGCTCAGTTTGATGATTAGGACCTAGAGCTGTAGCCTTAGTATCTAACCAACTTTGAATAGCTATGCGTGCGATTTCTTCTGTAATTGGACCTGATGCTGTGAGACTGTCCTGATTAATTTCTGGAATTTCCAATGGAGGTCTATCCAATTGTACCATGGGTTTTTCCCTACCTAAACCCAAAGCATTTGCTAACCAACTAATAGTTTTAATTGCCACAAACCCAATCAATCCTATTGCTAATAATCCCAAAACTGCTATTAATATTAAACGACCAATCTTAACAGGTTCTCTTCTGGTTGATGTTCTCCGTGGACTTTGCTCAAGCATCGATTGGGGTAATTCTTTACTACCCACTGACATATTTTCATTTAACTGAGGTAAACTACTTCTACTCTTTTCTCTAACTCTCTCTGAATAGCGACTATAGCTCAAGGAATTTCCTTGTTTTTGTATATCTATAGAAGATGATTTATATGTTTCTTGAGGTGACTGATAAGAACTAGCTTCTAGTTGATTCGAAGTTCCTGTGCTAGTTGAGGCCATAGTGGCAGTAGCAGCGTTACCCACACTAGAGATACGTTTTTTTTCCAAATCTAAGGCTGAAGATTGGTCTGTTTCTTTTTGATAGAATGTCTCTTCTGTATCATGACCACGACGGGGTTGAACAACTACCCATTGATTAGTTGCTTCTGCTTCGGCAGGCAAAGCTTCTAGATAAGCTTGAACGTGCTGATCGGCAAAATAGTCTTTCAAAGAAGCTGACTTGTCAGATAAGTCGCGGAAATGTGGAAAGACTTCCTCCGTCAACCAATGTTCAGCATAGAGACACAAACCTGGTAGTAAATCTGGAGATTCTTGAGAATTTTCTTTAATAAAGGATAAAGGTTCGTGTTCCTGGCTTAGTTCTAACGATCTATTAGCCTCTTCAGTTTGTCCTAAAAGTAATGAACATACAGCTTTCTCTAAATTGACATCTTGACTTCTACCCAATTGCATCAGCATAAACTTAGCCTTACGAATTAAGGCTGGTTGTTTTTGGGCAAACCCTTGAGCTAAAAAAGTATAAACTGCCAAATATGTACCAACGGCAGAAGGACGATGAGCTTCAGACTCAAATAATTTCTTTTGTTCTGCCATGCTTAAATAGTGACGTAGCTGCTGAACAAACTTCAGAAAATCTTCAACCCCTAATCCAGATTGATCATTACCTTGACCATCAATTCCTCCTCTTTCATTCAACATATCTTGAAGAATTTCTAACCCACGGCGACGGTCTAATGCTTTTTCTTCTGGTAGTTCGACTAATTCCATTATTCTATAAGGACGTAGCTTATAGAGGTCAGCTTGTATCTCTCCTCTAATTTGGACAAATAGGTTTTCTCTTAGCAATAATCCCTGCCCTGCTTCTAAAGCTGTTGCCGCACTTTCATATTGTCCTTGTTGCCATTGCTCTCTACCTAATTCTAAATTTGCTAAAGCAACCGTTAGGGCAATATCTGGTAGAACTAATACTGGATCTCCAAAACGCCCATCTTTGACAGCAATACTATTATTGATTAGGTAGGGACTAGTCAGCTTTAAGATCAACTCATATTCTCCTAATTCCTGTAAAATTAAGAGAGCACCCACAAACTGTCTATCTTCTATTTCTATACTGGGAGTGTTAGGGTCAAACTCATGGGTAACTGGATTTTCTCTACCGTGAGAGCTTATCCCTCTCGTTAAACGCCTAGAAGCTAATTTTGGAAGGATTTCTTCTGTTTGTTGAAGTTTTGTTTCTTTTTCTTCTTCTTGTTGTATTTTTTCAAGATTTATCTCAGAACTTGGACTTACTTGTTCTAATTCCGGACCGTAGGTTTTACTCAGAAAACTGCCATCGTACGTTTGTCGTTGTTCTAGGTCAGACAGAATAGCATAAGCTTCGTCTACAAGTTGTTTGCGGGCAACTATTGTCGCCTCCGAATACTCTCTTCTCGGAAACTGCTGAGTGCGATCGCGATGTGCTTGTCGTAACTGTTCGACAGTAGCCTGAATTGGTAAACCCAAAATTCGGTAATAATCTAATGGAATCCGCACAGTGCACTTCCTCAAAGGCGAGTTAATATAATTTACTATAATTAGCTTATTATGTTAGCCGATAATATCCGATATTGCTAACTAAATTTAGAAAGATTTTTGTCACTTTACCAATCTTTTCGACCACCTCTTAGCTAAAGCACGAGGAATAGTTGGAACAATAACCATTTTGAAAATATTCAAACAGAAATATTCACAATTCCCGATCATCTTTTTTATCTGTAATACAGAAAAACTATATAATATGTAAGTTCAAAAACTTAGACCCCAGAGCCACAATCTCACATAAGTTTTGATTGTAATGTTTAAGTGCGCCCCTTAGTTTGGATTCGGCTAGAATACATGAGTTTTTTATAGTATCTTCACTACTTCATTTTTAATTCTAGCATCTTAATTACTTAAGGAGCCAAATCCTACCCCTATATTTAGGTTTTATCAATCCTTAATCATATCATATAGCGCTATTGTTAAGACAAACATATTATTTTTGATCTCTTCTCTAAAGCAAAGGGTATTTCAAACTTTATGGCACTTTATCGGTAAAAAGCTAGTTATATTTGTTTGCTGTAATACGCAATTCTCCTATAGACTACTAAATATAAATTCATTGGAGCCTTTTACTAAACCTTTAACTTGTAATATAAGATTTATTACTAATAATACTAACTTAGGATAGATAAAATGATCCAAGAACGTACATTACCTACTTTTGATACCAATAGTATAAAAATTTCTCAAGAAGAAGGATTAATACTATACGAAGATATGGTTTTAGGGCGCTTGTTTGAAGATAAGTGTGCTGAAATGTATTATCGAGGTAAAATGTTTGGCTTTGTTCATCTTTATAATGGACAAGAAGCAGTTTCTTCTGGTGTGATTAAAGCTATGCGCCAAGATGAAGATTTTGTTTGCAGCACTTATAGAGACCATGTTCATGCCTTAAGCGCTGGTGTACCAGCACGGGAAGTTATGGCTGAATTATTTGGTAAAGCTACAGGTTGTTCTAAAGGTCGTGGTGGGTCGATGCATATGTTCTCTGCTGAACATAATTTATTGGGAGGTTATGCTTTTGTTGCTGAAGGTATTCCTGTAGCAACTGGGGCTGCTTTTCAGAGTAAATATCGTCGGGAAAGCATGGGGAATGAAACTGCTGACCAAGTAACCGCCTGTTTCTTCGGAGATGGAGCTTGTAATAACGGCCAATTTTTTGAATGTCTCAATATGGCCACATTGTGGAAACTACCAATTATTTATGTAGTGGAGAATAATAAGTGGGCAATTGGTATGGCTCACGAACGGGCTACTTCTGAACCTGAGATTTATAAGAAAGCTCATGCCTTTGGTATGGTAGGTGTGGAGGTTGATGGTATGGATGTATTGGCAGTACATTCTGCTGCTCAAGAGGCTGTTGCGAGAGCTCGTGCTGGTGAAGGACCTACTTTAATTGAGGCTTTAACTTATCGATTCCGAGGACATTCTTTGGCTGACCCTGATGAATTAAGGGATAAGGAAGAAAAAGAATATTGGTTTTCTCGTGACCCTATCAAACAATTTACAGCTTATCTGACAGAAAATAATTTGGCGGATGTTGCAGAGTTGGAAGCAATCGATCAAAAGATTGAAAAATTGATTGCTGAAGCAGTTGAGTTTGCTACAGGTAGTCCAGAACCAGGAGCAGATGAACTCTATCGCTACATTTTTGCTGAAGATTAATTAACTAAATTATTGACTTAGTTTATCCTCAGCTATACTGTCAAATTTTAGTTGTCGGGTTTCTCATGTGTTTTGCCAAAAAGACTTTATTTATATGTGGAAACCCGAAATATTTAGATTGATAAAAGGGTTTTTTTTGGTGATTTAAAATTAAATTTATAGCAATTTTATAGTGGTAAACAAGTAGTTATTTTGACATTTTATCTATTGAGATTAAAAGGGTTAGATAGACTAATATTAATGCTTCTATAGGAATACTTGATAATCATTTAGCTTTTCCATAATTCAGAAGTCAATAACAAAAGTAATTTTGAATAAAATTTTTTTAGCGTTAAATTTATATATTGTCATCATTTTTTTTATTAATAAGCAGCCATTAAATAAATCATAGGTGTATGCAAAAATAATATGAAACTGATTTCTGTAAAAACAACCGGATATTTTTTTTAGGGATAGTAAATATAGTATAGCGCTGTGCGCAGGCAACAGCTCATCTGGCAACAGCTCATCTGGGGGAATAAAAAAACCATAATATAAGGCTTTTAGCTATTAGACAGTTCTTGTAATTTGTAAATATTCCAGCGCACATTGCTATAAAGGTTAATAGAGAGGTAATAGTAGATTAATTTATATGTAACTTAGTAAGTAGTCATAGAAAATTAATTGTATATTTAATGACCGGGTTAAATAATTAGACAAAATCATTTTTATATTTTTATATCTATTGCTCAAGTATACAATTATATTTTTCTTCCCTACTTCCTACTCTCTACTCCCTACTAACAAATATTAAATAAATTTGGCACAAGTACTGATGATAATTATTTGATAAAAATTAACTAATTGAAAGTTGAACGTTGCATTTTCATAACCCTATTTACCCCAAGGTAGTTAGAACTTAATTTGTGTTTTATGCCTTAAATATAAAATTTAATCCCTCGCAGATATTGTAAGTATTTAACCTTTTTCTTATCTTTTTCCATAGGCGTTGCTGAATCAAGCTATGAAAATTAAATTGGGCAAAGTCTAAAATCCTTTTGAGTTATTTTGAGTTAATAGTTAGGCGATTCCCGTGCGCGTTCCGTACCAAAATCGCTATTCAAGAAAGATCATAGCAAAAATCAGCAACACCCTTTTTTTCTCTTTTTCCATACACTTATTTTTCCCTCTCTTGGTGTGCTACAAGGTGAGTTAGTGAGGTCTTCAGGTATCCACAAGTAGATCAACTAATGAAATTTAGGGGGTCGCACTGCTGCTCCGGTACTACTTCTTCGGTCTATGTAGGAATATTTTATGAAAATGGTATAAAAAACTTAAGTATAGGTGTGGAATCACTAACTCTAAATAACCGGACATCATTTTCGATCAGTGTTAAATTTAACATATCGCTATCTCATGTAAACATTCAGCAGTAAAAAATAAGTAATAAACCCCAGAGGTATTGTAGTAAAAATTAAAGAAAAATTATTCATCAGGAAGCTAAACCCTAATTATTCATTCTTAACAGACGAACCAATTACAAACATAAACAAATAACAATGAAAAGAACCACAGACAAAGTATTTTGGCAACAACCTTTAACCTATCTATTAATACTGGCAGGAGCTGGAGGAGCATTGTTGGGCCAACGTATTATATTCCCACAGACAACTAGCTCTTCGGAAAATTCAACACAGATCGTTCAATCATCTTCTAATAATTATGGTATTCCTAACTCAGAAAACTCTAATTGGTTACCAGTTAGAGCACCTATTTCCAATGGTAACTTTATTGTAGATGCAGTCCAAAAAGTTGGTCCGGCAGTAGTTAGGATTAATGCTTCTCGAACATTCAGTCAACGACCTAATATGTTTGGTCGAGGAATACCAGAAGATTTCTATGGTTATGAACCTCCCTCACGTTCTGGACCAGTTGAGCGAGGTACTGGCTCTGGTTTTATCATTAGCTCTGATGGTAATATCCTCACTAATGCTCATGTTGTAGAAGGTTCAACGACTGTGGAAGTTGTCCTTAAAGATGGCCGTCGCTTACAAGGTAGAGTTTTGGGCACAGACTCTATAACTGATGTAGCTGTGATTAAAATTGATGCTAATAACCTTCCTAGCGTAACTGTGGGAGATTCAAATAACCTGCAACCTGGAGAATGGGCGATCGCTATTGGCAACCCTCTAGGTCTAGATAATTCTGTAACAGTTGGTATTATTAGTGCCACGGGTCGTTCTAGTAGTGATGTGGGTGTTCCAGATAAGCGAGTAGGATTTATTCAGACAGATGCTGCGATTAATCCTGGTAATTCTGGTGGCCCTCTACTTAATCAAAATGGTGAGGTGGTTGGCATTAATACAGCTATTATTGATGGCGCTCAAGGCTTAGGATTTGCAATTCCTATTAATAATGCTCAACAAATTGCTCAACAATTAATTAAGGGGGGTAAAGCAGAACACGCTTATTTGGGTATTGCGATGCAAACTCTGACACCGGAACTTAGGCAAGAACTCAACCGAAACTTAAATACAAATATTCGGTTATTCAACGACCAAGGGGTATTAATTATGCAAGTTGTGCCTGGGTCTCCTGCGGATAAAAGTGGTTTACAACCAGGAGATATAATTCAAAGAATTGACAATCAAACTATTACTGAATCTGAAAATGTACAACAAATTGTTCAGAATAAAACGGTGGGTAGTTTGTTAGAATTGGAAGTTAATCGTAATGGTCAGAACTTAAGTTTTCAGTTGCGTACTGGTAACTTACCATCTCGATTAAGAGGATAGTTTAGAGGTTATTTGGGCTTTGTTGCGGGGTAGTGGTACATTTTAATAGACATCTCCAGAAACTAAATTTTAGTCTAGTAATTGCAAAGGTTTGAGATTGATTTTCCTAGATGTCTAATGTTAGTAGTCCATTGTAATTATTTTTGTAATAGGGCAAGGCAGTGGGAGCATTTTGCTCCCGTTCTAGGAATTGCTAGTTCTCATCCATCTACTAAGTAAAACATGGTAAATTTTGGGCGCTATGTATCAAATTGTAAATTAGCTCAAAAGTTTATATTCAATGGCTTTAGGGGTTTTTGGATTAAGTATGCAATGTCTTTTTTTTAGCTTGCTCTACTTAATTATTTGGTAATCTTTACTCACCCAAAAGAAAATTGACACCAGAAATATTTTTGTGAAATGAAAGGAACAAACTTTTGGTAAAGGAGATTTTCGGGGTTTAGCTGCCCCAGAAGCAGCTAATAATGCAGCGGCAGGGGGAGCTTTTGTCCCCATACTGACTTTAGGAATTCCAGGTAGTGGTACTACTGCTATTTTACTGGGTGCATTATTACTCTATAGAACCCATTTGAGATCTATATAATTATGGTAGTCAAGTCTTTTCGCGCATTAATTTTGAGGAAAATTCAGTTGAAGGAGTGTTGAATTTTTTGTATTATCTCTCCCCAAATCTTCCCTCTTA
>NZ_JAAHGU010000179.1:0-12816 GCF_010692685.1 Okeania sp. SIO2F5
AATTCCACAACCCTAATGCGCCGTTTTCTCCTAAACAGAAACCCACTATTTCTCTGGTTTCTATATCCATCGCCAGCCAGAGCTACTGTTTGTGATTTTTACTCCCAACAAATGACCACATTTCGTCACATTGAATAGTCAGTTTACCTGGTTTTTTTTAGTACATTGAATAGACTGTGAAACCTTTGTATATTTATTATTTACGTATTCTTGGAGCCATTTTTCGGAGACTCCAGTTACAAGAATTATACCTGCTAAACTGATTTTTTCTAAAAATAATTTATCAATTAACTCTCTGGTTTCTTGATTAACATAAACTTTCTGGCTATTAGCCACAAATTGTCTCTGGCAATTTTGACACTGATACTTTGGTTTTTTATTATGAATTGTACAATTTTTCACAGTATGACTACTATCATATCTAGGGCATATAAGTTGATCATTTAACATCGGATATAATGTTTTAAAATC
Source organism: Okeania sp. SIO2F5 (assembly GCF_010692685.1). NCBI lineage: Bacteria > Bacillati > Cyanobacteriota > Cyanophyceae > Oscillatoriales > Microcoleaceae > Okeania > Okeania sp. SIO2F5. Next base: position 472 of record NZ_JAAHGU010000179.1, read on the forward strand.
AGTAAAAATATAGTATAGTATACTTTTTTATTGTAGTAATTACTAGGGAAATTTCCTCACAATTTACTAAGAGTTTTATCCAGGCGATAACCTGAAAATTAAAATTTTATTTTTCAACAAATTATCAGGTAATATTTGGGACAAATATATCAGAAATTAATAATTTAATTAAGTTATCACTACATATACAGGACTACCAATTAGCTTTTCCCGTAAAAGTACAAAATACTATCAAAAAAATCAAACAATTATTTTTTAAAATTTGCGATCAAATACTCTGTTTTGATCGGTATAGTTTCTGCTAATTATCAAGAATAAGAGACTGTTTGTAAAAGGAATATTAAATCCAGGCGTAGCGTTAGATTATTGGGTCGGGGGCAGGTTCATCTAATAACTTGTAACGCCATTAATTTAACGTGGAACCCGCCCCTTACTATTGCAAAATTATCAATCCAATAGATATAGCGTTTCTCAAGTTACTGAGATACAGTTTTTTTTATTCTTTTCTATTCCCTACTCCCTACTCCCTACTCCCTAAAAAAAGGAATTTTGTACCTCATGCTCCTTGGAAATTGCTATATTTCAAACCAGAATAAGAAAAAATTACATTAATAATGCTTAAACAACAATCAACACAAATAAGAATAGTATTAGTAGAACCTGCCGGACCACTGAATGTTGGTTCTGTAGCCCGGATTATGAAAAATATGGGTTTCCATCACCTAGTCTTAGTTAATCCTCAATGCGACCCCCATGGACTAGAAGCCAGGAAAATGGCAGTTCATGCCCCAGAAATTTTAGAAACGGCCACCATAGTTCAAACATTACCTGAAGCACTGAAAGGATGTCAAAGAGCGATCGCCACAACATCCCTAGACCGTTCATTACCCACCAAGCTAGAAAACCCCCGACATTCCCTACCTTGGCTATTAGGATATCCAGCAGCCTTAATATTTGGCAGAGAAGACAGAGGCTTAACTAATGTAGAATTAAACTATGCCCAAAGATTTGTCCGTATTCCATCAGATAATACCTATCGTTCACTAAATCTGGCTCAAGCAGTAGCTATCTGTTGTTATGAACTATATCATTTGCAAACTATAGCACTGAGCGACCAAAAAAGTCAGGATAGTCCACCTAACCCGGCGCCTAATTTAGAAGCTCCAATAGATTTAATAGAGGCATATTATCAGGATCTAGAAACCCTGCTACTGAAAATAGGTTATCTTTATCCCCATACAGCATCTAGCAGGATGGAAAAAATTCGTCGTCTATTCAACCGCGCCTATCCTTCTACTGAAGAAGTGGCCATGTTACGCGGAATGATTAGGCAAATGAATTGGGCACTTTCTAATCATTGTGAAAATGATAGTTAATCTATTTTTTCTGGGTATTCTTTAATAGAGTTGTCGCTAAATAAAGGGAAAAAATCACTCTAACCTAGACAGAGCAATAAATACAAGCATGTTTCCATAATAATAGCTACAATCCTTACAGAACAAGGTTTTTGGGATTTTTTTAAGTTATAAAGCGACATTTTTAAGTTATAAAGCGACAAGTCCAATATATAAATAAATGGCTGAATAGAAATATCTGAGAACCAAGTTAGAGATGCTTGTGAAAATCTTCTGGATTTATCTGTAAAGTGTTTTTTTGTCTAGAATAGTCAAAATATAGTTACGACTTGCGCTAAAGTAATAGATAACTTACCTAAATTATAGGCGATCGAGCAAAGTTAATCTGAGATTAAGTTAGTTTTCTAGTTCTAACCAATCTAACTCAATATTAATAATATTAATAATGTCACAACCCGTGAGAAATCAAATAATTATCTATATTTTCTCTTGGTCTTAAGTTTTTTCCCTTGATATATTAGTTATATGACTTTTGACTTTTGTGAAATGGAATAAATTAATATACCTCTTGAAAACTGAAAGTCCAATAAATTTTCATGCAGAAATAGTCAATTTTTGTTGATTTTGATTTACTTCTGTTAGATAAACAAAATTATAGTTATAAATTAAGGTGTTTGGAGTGGTTCAGAGATTTCCTAGTCCATCAATTCTTTCAGTAGTATCATCCCCTACTAGGCCAGATTCTCAATCGAAGCAATCTAGTAGTAGACAACAAAATCATCCCGTACAACCGCAGCTACCCCTCAAAAGAAAGCGTAACGTAGCTAAATTTCCTCTACCACCTTCTGAGGAACCTTATCTTAGGTCTGTCCCCCCAAGAAAGAAAGTTGTTCCCCCTAGAACCTTAAAAACAGAAATTCCTAGATTTCAATCTCACAGAGCTAAACGTAGTCGAAGAGATGAACTGGCTAGATTAAGATCCATCGCAGAACAACAACCCAAAACATCTACTCGACCCCAAAAACGGCTAGAAAAAGCCCAATCTTTTATTTCTCAGCCACCACTGCAAAAAAAGTCCCCACTCACAAGTCGTAAACGCTCTGTGTCTTCTTCGGTAGTGTTGTACACAACTCGGATGTTAATTTTGGGTATGGGAATAGCGGTAATTAGTGGAACATTGCTATCAATGTTGAAACCTGGAAGTAGTTCTAGTGTCCTTTCTCAAGCAGCAGATATAGAACCAAATCAAGAATGGAAATCTCCCTCCATTGTACCTTTAGCAGTACAACAAACTAGAGAAATTACAGCTTTGAAAACAGAGCTAGATACAGTCATCGCAGAATATCCAAAACTCACCCCAGGAATATTCCTGATTGATGTTGATACTGGTGCTTATCTAGATATTAATGGAAATGTCGCTATTGCAGCAGCTAGTACCATTAAGGTGCCAATATTAGTAGCTTTTTTTCAAGCTGTGGACCAAGGCCGCATCAAACTAGATGATATGTTGACAATGGAGGAATCTCATGTAGCTGAGGGTTCGGGAGATATGCAGTTTCGCAGACCTGGTACTAAATATACGGCTTTGCAAACAGCGACAAAAATGATCGTGATTAGTGATAATACCGCAACCAATATGTTGATTGAAACACTTGGTGGATCTGAAGTTTTGAATCAGTTGTTTCAGAGTTGGGGTTTGAAGAATACTACTATTAATGACTCCTTACCAGACCTCTCTGGCACTAATACAACAACTCCCAAGGATTTGATAAATTTAATTTCACAGGTAAATCAAGGTGGGTTGGTATCTCTAAAGTCTCGCGATCGCCTGTTTAGAATTATGGAAAGGACTAAAAATGATTCATTGTTACCTCGGGGCATAGGTAGAGGTACTATTATTGCTCACAAAACAGGTAACCTGAAGTCCGTATTAGCAGATGTGGGTATGATTGATTTGCTCAATGGCAAGCGCTATCTATTGGCTGTATTGGTGAAACGCCTAGATGACGAACAAACTGCCGTAGACTTGATTCGCGATGTATCCAAAAAAACTTATCAATATCTTGAATCTTCAGAGCAATAGTTGTTTGTTATGTAAGTAAGATATTACAAATAAGTCTTCTAGGTGTTCTACAAATTGCTATATTTCGCTAACTTAGGGTTTGCTGAATAAGTCTTTTGGTATGGGGTAGGAGTCAGTCCTCAGGAAGACCAAGCCAGGAGGAATAGGGAATTTAGAGGAGGGAGTCGGATATTTTATCCCTTGATTTTTCTACAATTATTCTGCCTTTTATCCTAACTTTTTAGTCGCTCAAGCTTAAAAAGTTGCACTTTTTTTCGGTGTAAAAAAGCTAAAACCTTTACCTGTCAGTGCTTTTAGATTTAATCAGCAAGCCCTAACTAGTGTTATAGAATTATTGAGGGAAAATTAGTATAAAAAGAAGGTATAACACTGTGAATACAGGTTCGGATGTTTTAATATTCTCTTGCATCGTGCGTTTTCCCTTTCAACTTTCTATTTAAAACTTTGGCGATCGCTTATTTTACGGAAGAAAAGATATAGCGATCGCTGTTTTTATAGCTTAATAGAGTTGTCCTTATATATCTCTAAGTTCTCTGTAATTAATTGATAATTGCTAAAGTAAAGAGGTATGCGATCAAAATCAAAGAAAAATGACTCAGACTGCTTATAGATTCTACCTGAAGATTCAACAAGTTGAAAAAGTCTGCTTATTTGAACTTGCCTGGGGTAGAGGACAACAATTAAGTGTAACTATTCCTTATCCTGAAAACCTTACCATATTTTATCAAGATTGGCAAACAAAATATCTAAGTTTTTATCATAGAGCTTTACGAGGAAGGGTAGTAAGTACAGGAACAATAATCAGACAAGTTGATTGGGAACAAAAATTGGTCCAAGCAGAAGCAAAACTTCTGTGTGAATTTCATCGTTGGTTAAGACACGAAGAACTGTTTGAAATTAGAGCAATTATTGCTCAAGCAGCCAAACAAAAAACAGAAAATTTCCTACCATCACAGCACAACACTCATGTACCTACTATTGACATATTTTTAACTTGTAACTGCCAAGAATTATGTCGTTTACCCTGGGAAGTATGGGAAATTACAGAATTTGCTGCATCCAGTAAAATTAGAATAGTCCGCCAACCTATTAATATCCACGATACACCAGTCAATTATCAATCCAAACCCTGTCGAGGTAAAGCTAGGGTATTAGCAATACTGGGAGATGATACAGGTTTAAATTTCCAGGTAGATAGAGAAGCAGTAAAATCATTATCCCCAATAGCAGAAGTAGAGTTTGTGGGTTGGCAACCTCATGAGCGTCAAGCACAGCTAAAAGACAAAATTGTCAAAGCAATAAAAGACGAACGTGGGTGGGATATCTTATTTTTCGCAGGACACAGTAATGAAAATCTGAATACAGGAGGGGAACTAGCGATCGCTCCAGGGATATCTCTATCCATGATCGAAATTGCTCAATCCTTAACTATAGCCAAACAGAGAGGTTTACAATTTGCCATCTTCAATTCCTGTAGTGGTTTAAGCATCGCTAACACCTTGATAGACTTGGGTTTAAGTCAAGTTGCCGTCATGCGAGAACCTATTCATAACCAAGTCGCCCAAGAATTTTTAGTGCGCTTTCTACAAAGTTTAGCCGAATACAAAGATGTTCACGAATCATTATTATCAGCGTGTCAATTTTTAAAGTTAGAGAAAAATCTCACCTATCCTAGTACATATTTAATACCGTCTTTGTTTTGCCACCCGAATGCTCCACTATTTTGTCTTCAACCATCTAGAATTAAAGACAAATGCAAACGGTGGTTACCTAGCAAACAAGAAGCGATGGCGCTCGGTGCATTAATTTTATGCAGTTGGCAATTATCAACTCAAAGCTTTTTAATTGAAAAGCGAGTATTAGTGCAAGCTATGTATCGGCAATTTACCAATCAACCTGATAGCAAAAATTCGCCTCCCGTGCTATTAGTTGAAATCGACGAAGAGTCCATCAAAAAAGCAAAAATATCCGATCCTAGACCTATGGATCGTAGCTATATAGCCAAAATCATCGATCGACTAACATCTATAAACGCCAAAATCATTGGTGTTGATTATCTATTAGATCGCCATCAACCAAAAAACGACCGACAACTAGCTCGTACTCTGCGCTCATCCATAAAAAAACAAAATACTTGGTTTGTTTTAGCGACATCTCGTAATCTAGCTGGTAGTTGGTTTGAACCCTTGCCAGAGTTAGCATCTCCAAATTGGCAACTACAGGGAGATACTTTTGTTGTCGGTTATGACAGTTACGTTACCCATTTTACACTGCTACCAAGGCAATATTCTAGCAAGAGACCATTGCCCTTTGCTTATTGGTTAGCAGTTGCTCACCGGTTAAACTTTGAACAATCTGGGGAGTTGCTTCAACCTCAGATTAATTCTTCAGAGAGTTGGGTATCTCAAGTGAAAAATCATATTAATCAGACCACAGGTGAATATGGATTTTTGGATTTATTTTCCAATTCATCTCGCTTACAACCTTTAACTAAATTTTCCTATAAATTAGGGCAAATGTGGATGCATCCAATTATAGATTTTTCTGTTCCCCCAGAAGCAGTTTTTCAACGTTTACCTGCTTGGCAACTTTTGGAGAGTAATGATTCCCCATTATTACCACTAATTACACTAGATAAACGTCCATCAATAGTAATTATTGCTGCTAGATATAAAGATGCAGGATTAGTTGCTCCAGGAGGAGACAATTTTCCTTTACCTGCTGCTGTTGGTTTCTGGCGCTCTCAACATCCTGCAAACCCCAGTACAGTATTTACTGGAGGGGAAATTCATGCTTATATGGTTCATCATTTGCTCAATCAAAGATTAGTTATACCTATTCCTAATTTATGGTTAATTGTATTAGCTGCTTTGTTAGGAAAAGGAACAGTATTAGTATTAGGGAATAGTACTAATACTCAAAAACAAGAAATTATTCTGTTATTGTTTTTATTAACTTTAATTTATGCACTGGCGAGTCTACAAATTTATATTTCAGCAGCAATTTTATTACCTTGGTTGTTACCTAGTCTAACATTTTGGATTTATATCTTTTTATATTTGATTAACCGTAAGTCACGTTATTTGAATTGAGGTTTTTATGATTTTGAAAAAAAATATTACAAATGGTGTAGGGAAGGAAAAAAGACAGAAAATATAATAAAAAAATCAATCAATATCAAAAATGTTAGTACTTCAGATTACTACAATACAATTAACCACAACACTTTTGGAGTGTAGTAGCGATATTTTTTAATATGAAACAGGACTTACGCAGAGACTCTGCATATAGCGATAAATAATATTATTTACCCCTACAAATGGTGCTTTAAAAGTCAATTTGCGGAAGTCCTGATGAAATACAAAAAATTGTGCAAATATACGAATCTCTCCATCTCCCTATCATATAAAATCCGCTCGGGTTCGGTATAAAAAAAATTTTGATCTTCATCCAAGAGCAAATGTTTCGCGCATTCTCTTCCCTCCTGACTCCTGACTTCCCCTCCTGGGAGGGGGAGGGGCGAGGGGTGGGTTGACTCGGTCCTCCTAGATTAACTATCTAATTACACCGATGCTACCGGATTTGATATCAATCTTTAGTAGCAAAGATTAGCGTATTTCATATAAGAGGTTGAAATGTTGAATTTTGTAGCAGGTTTACAACAGTTAGAAAAATTGATAAATGAGTATAGCTTAGGCTCTATTGATGGCGAAAAAATTCTTATTATGGGTGATATTAGTTGGCATATTTATGAACAGTTATTGGAGGATTTGCAAGATAATTATTGTTGGCGTGTTACTTTTTTAGAGGGGTGTTTATAAATTATGTCGCCGAGTCGTCGGCATGAATTTATTAAGAGTAATATTGGTCGATTATTAGAAGTTTATTTTAAGGAAAGTCGTATCCGTTTTTATGGTTTAGGTTCCACTACTTTTCGGTCTCAAGCAACAGTTAGGGGTATTGAAACGGACGAATGTTACTGTCTTTTTAGTAATAAAGATATTCCCGATTTAGCTATTGAAGTTGTAATTACCAGTGGTGGTATTAATGCTTTAGAAGTTTATCAAGGTTTAGGAGTTTATGAAGTGTGGTTTTGGCAGAATGGAAGTTTTTCTATCTATTACTTAAATAAGGGAGAGTATGAGCAGGTAATTAGGAGTAAGTTGTTGCCTTTGTTAGATGTAGAATTGTTAGCAAGTTATGTTGAATATGATGAAGCTTTTGACGCTGTTTTAGAGTTTAGGCAACAAATTCGTGAGAGTTTTTCGGTTTAATTAGGGTTTGCTGAAAAAGTCTTATGGGTGAGAGTAGGAGACAGGAGACAGGAGACAGGAGACAGGAGAAAAGGCTTGGGAGCGAGGAGGTAGGAGCGGGCGTTTTGTCCCAAGATTGTTCTGCGCAACAAAGCCGCCTAAAATACTAACTTTTTGAGCGTGAAGAGCTGAAAACCAGACACTTTTTAAAGGCCCCAAAAAGACTAAAACCTTTATCTGTAAATACTTTTAGATTTAATCAGCAAGCCCTAATTACCTAAACATTAGTTTGCCGTAGTAGTGGTGCGTCAAGCTGAAAATGATGTATTAAATTTTTAGTATAATTCTTGCTATGACTAAGGTTTGGAGAATTTTCCTAAAACACTATTTCAAGCTTGACGCGCCAGTAGAAACTCTTGATAAGCTTGATTAATAATTTGCATTTTTGAAATAGCTTCCTTATTCCTATTCACATCTGGATGATATTGTCTAGCCAAACGACGATAAGCCAATTTCACTGTTTCCGCATCTGCATTTGGTGTTACACCCAATATTTCCCACCACTCTCCAGATAAAAATTCGACACCATCCCACATTACCTGATGCCAGATTTTAATATTTTTGCCATTTCCCCCACTCACCAAGCACCCATCACCGCAAAAAGCTACTGGATAACAACCAGCTAAAGTTTGCAAAAGTTCTCCACTAGGTAAAGCCCAAATTTTCACTGTGCCATCCTGACTACCACTAGCAAGCATTTTTCCATTACCACTAATAGCAATAGAAAAAATCGGTGCTGCATGACCAACTAAAGTACAAACTAAGCAGTCTGTTTCGAGATTCCAAAGTTTGACTGTAAAATCTGTACTCCCACTAGCAAGTATTTTTCCAGTCGGGTGAAAAGCTAAAGACGTTACCCAACCAGAATGCTGTTGAAAAATACGAGGTGGTGGATAGCTATTGATATTCCACAAACGAATAGTTCTGTCAGCACTCCCACTAGCAAATGTTTTACCATCCTGACTCCAAGCAACTGCCCAAACTTTATCCGTATGACCGTCAAAAGTACGTTTGAGTTTTCCTGTTTCTAGTTCCCAAAGTTTAATAGTTTTGTCAGCACTGCCACTAATAACATTTTTACTATCTTTACTGATAGCTACTGCAAATACTGAGTCTCCATGACTGGTGGGAGAGTTGGAAGCTAAAAAAGTCTGACAATGTTTTTTGGTATCTATATTATATGTGGTGATTTTTCCGTCGAAGTCTCCGCTAACGAGTATGGGAGTCTTGATATTAAGAGCGACAGTTTGTACTTCCTGTGAATATCCGAAAAAAGTATAGAGACGTTTACCTGTTTTGAAATTCCAGAGGCTAACAGAGCGATCGCTACTTGCTGTGGCAAAAGTTTGATTATCAGCACTAATAGCTACAGCATTAATTGAAGCAGTATGTGCTTTGATAACTTTTGTAAATTTCCAGGTTAATTTTTCCTGTGGTTGTAACTCAGAATTTTCTGTGGGTGGGGGAGAAAAATTTGATTGATTTTGACAACCTATATTTTTCTGGAGTTGTGCTAATTCTGCTTCTATTTCTAGGGCGGTGGATTTTTGCTTTGTCTCCATTTCAGCAAGAACCGGGTCTAATTCTATCAATTCCACCATAGCTTGATTATAAGCTTCTTGCCACGAAACTCGATCTAAAATTTTCTCCTCCATCTGCTCAAAAGTTGCAAAAGAATCAACTATTCGGTTTTGTGGGGATGAGTTAATAGCTTGAAAAAATCCATAAAGACCAAGACCAACTACTCCACCAAAAGTTGCCATTGCTCCTATACCAACACCAAAAGCAGTCCCCCCAACTCCCAACCCTATACCACCAATAGTAGAAGAAAGGGTGACTCCTCCATAACTACCCATACCAATAAAACCAATAGCAGTGGGGTCTGATTTTGTAATGGCTTTAAAAGCACCATAAGTTGCTGCACCGACAACTGCACCTGCACCGATAATAGGAGTTGCACCGATGCTGATACCTCCAAAACTACCTATTAATCCAATATTGCCGACTGTAGTAGAAAAGGTTGCACCAGTTGTTGCACCTATGGATATATATGGAAGGCTTTCAGATAAGTTTTTGCTCATTGCTAGAAACCGACTAATGTTTGGGTCAAGAAAAATGTGTGTTTGATTTCAACTTGACATCCTCCCGACGCTGCTCTCACGAGACAGGGTGGGATTCCTTAACATCACTGTTAGGGGCTTTCTGTTTCTTAGCACCCGCCTTCCGAGATTTACTCCCAGAAGGTCTTACAGTCGCTCCACAGACTGACACTGCTAGCCCAGCAGCCAAAATGTTTATAGTTGCATTGATATCGCGGTCATGGTGACTACCACATTCTGGGCAATCCCACTCTCTAATATTTAGAGGTAATTTTTCCACTACATGACCACAATTAGAGCAACGTTTTGAACTAGGAAAATACCTGTCAATTTTGATCAACTCCCGTCCATACCATTCTGCTTTGTACTCTAATTGCCTGACTAGTTCTCCCCAATTAGCATCACTTATTGCTCTAGCTAATTTATGATTCTTGACCATATTTTTAACTGCTAAGTCCTCTACTACAATAGTTTGATTTTCTCTAATTAGTTGTAGGGGAGCCGTCGGATTGGCGACGTATGTTAGCTTATGAGTGTAATCCAGCCTTGAATCTTTAATTTTAGCGTGTATCCTGGCTACTTTTAAACTAGCTTTATGGTAGTTATTAGAACCTTTGGTTTTACGAGAAAGTGATTTTTGAGCTAGTCTTAATTTCTTTCCCAACTTGTTTAGATTTTTAGGGTTAGTAATTTTTTCTCCATCACTGGTAGTAACTAAACTAGTAATTCCCAAGTCAATACCTACTTGTTTCTTGACTGGTTTAAGCCTCAAGTCTCTAGGATCATTGATCCTCAAAGATACAGACCATCTACCAGAGGGCGCTAGCTTGACAGTGATTGTACTAGGTACACAACCCTGCTGTAGTTGCCTACTCCATCTAATAGGTAATGGTTGTGGACATTTAGCTAGGTAGACTTGACCATCTTTCCACTTGAATGCCGATTTCGTAAATTCAGCACTACCACCATTTCGTTTTTTCTTAAAATTAGGATATTTAGCGCGTCCACTAAAAAAGTTAGTGTTTGCGCAGCATTCCGCAGGAAAAGCAGTTTGTAGATGTCTTAAGCCTTGCTGTAATGGAACACTGCTTACCTCACTCAGAAAATCTAAGTCATCTTGCTTTTTCCAAGAGGTAAGCATAGTTGAGGTTTGCTTATAGCTCACTCTTTGCTTTTGTTCATACCAAGCTTGAGTCCTTGCTGCTAAAGCTTTGTTGTAGATTAAACGCACACAACCCAAAGTTCTGCGCAACAGACTTTCCTGCTCCGGAGTTGGGTAAAATCTAAATTTGTACGCTTTTTCAACCATCTGCTGCAAAATTTTTCAACATTTACATATTAACAGATTATGTGTGAAGCTGCAACATTGATTGGCATTCCCATACGACACTTCCTACGAGGAGAGCGCGGGTCTTCTGGCAACATCTTAGATAAACTTTTTTTGATTAGCTCTGCATCAGTGGATTTACCAATTTTTTTAAGATCGAGTTTCGTATTTTATAATATCTATCTTGTTCTTTGCTTCAAGGCAAATACTTTTGCACGACGCTCCAACCTGTCAAAGATACTGTTGCGAAACTAAACAACAGAATAATATTAGTTGTGATATGGAGCGATCGCGCCCAAAGTTGTTTTGAATTTATCTGAGTCGCACTCCAAGCAGAAACCAAAACCAAAGCTACAACAGTTAAACCAGCGGGTAAATGAGCGGAATGACCCAAGTTACCATAATAACCAATAGTTCCTACCAAACCAATTGCCAGTAACAAAATTACTAAAAATACCATTATACCACCAATAATATAATGAAAAGGTCGTAACCATTGAGGACGTTTTTGTTTGTTATGGCGGGCAAAAAACATCCAACCACCTGTTACTGCTAATAATGAATAGGCAAATAGGGAAAGACCCATAGACCAAGCTGCTATTTTCCAAAGCCAGAGAAAAGAAGGTAAATTCATGTATATTGATTGTAATGTTGACAACCCAGAAAAGAGGAAACAGGGAAAAGAGAAGAATAATTTATTTTATTCTTGATTTTTACCAGATGTCTAATTTATTAGACCATTTCTCAAAAACTTTATCTACGCTTTCTTGAGCAGGGGACTCCCAGGAGGGGAAGTAGGAGAGTAGGGGAGTGGGGGAGAAGTAAACATAATAATAATAATTAACACTATTTAATTAGGACTTACGCAGATACGCTATATATAGTATTCATAACTATTAGACAATAGTTATGAATACTATATACACAGTGTCTTTGTGTAAGTCCTGTTAATGTTGTTCTATTTTTGGATATTTAACTATTGTCCAACAGTTAAGGAAAAAAATCATGGGTACTAGAGAAGCATCTTTTTTATTAGGTATATCTCGTCAACGTTTATTAGTTTTATTAGCTCAAGGAAGAGTTAAAGGAGCACAGAAAAAAGGTAGATTCTGGGAAATACCAGTATCTTCGAGTGGAATGCCTGTAATAATTCCGGCTCGGCGGGGTC
>NZ_JAAHGU010000018.1:0-81168 GCF_010692685.1 Okeania sp. SIO2F5
GTCTTGCCCCAGCTAACAATGGCCAGAAAAACTCCCAAATCGATACATCAAAACTAAATGGTGTCTTTTGAAGAACTCGATCTGAGCTGGTCAATTGATAAGTATCTTGCATCCAGAGCAAGCGATTGACAATTCCACGATGAGAGTTCATCGCTCCTTTCGGTTTTCCAGTCGAGCCTGATGTGTAGAGAGTATAAGCTAAATTTTCACTATTGACCGTGCTGAGTGGATTTTTCTGAGATTTTTGATCAAACTTTGACCAATCACTATCCAAGTAAATGAGACGAGCATGATTGTCAGGCAAGGCTGGGGCTGAGGTCTTACTCGTCAAAACCACCGACACTTGAGAATCAGACAACATATAGGCTAAACGTTTTTGAGGATAGCCCGGATCAAAGGGAATGTAAGCTCCCCCAGCCTTGAGAATGCCTAAGAGACTTATAACCATCTCTAGCGATCGCTCAAGGCAAATTCCTACTAATACGTTTGGACCTATCCCTAGATTCTGCAAGTAATGAGCTAGTTGATTGGCTTTTTGATTTAAACCTTCATAAGTTAGTTGGTTCCCCTCAAACACAACAGCTACAGAATTGGGAGTTCTTTCTACTTGCGCTTCAAACAACTGATGCAGACAAATATCCGGAGGGTAATCTACGGCAGTCTTGTTCAACTCTCTTAAAAACTTATAATTTTCTTGATATTGACTCAATCCCATATACCCTGATTTTTACTGTTAAAATAGCAATATTCTTTTGAGGTTATAATGGACTTTGAGTTTTTTGCCGAATAATTAATTAAGATTTAATGCCTCTCCTTTATAAGAAATAAGAAATAAGAAGTAAGAAGAAAATTATAGTGGTCAATAGGGGTCAAGGATTCAGCAAGTATTTATGCTTAATCTTTAACTGATAATTTGACTCCCGATCAAGGTAAATGAAGATAATTTATTTGAAGAAGGAGACAGGAGACAGGAGACAGGAGGAAAATTACATGGGGATTCTCACCCCAAGTAATTTTGAACACTCCAGTTGACGGTGGGGTATTAAACCCACAAAGAAAATGATAATATAAATACCTAAGCAAGCTACGGATTTTATACTAATTTTTATGTTAAAAATTGAAGTGCGGAATGTGGGTTTTAAGCTTCATTTTTCAGCGCTTGGTCAACCGTTTTACCGCAATTATGAATCATTTATCAACACAATTAAAACAGATAAACAGTTTCAAAATCTTACCCATATTGTTTTTTTCTAGGATATTTTCTACAGAACCCCAAGAGGACTGCTTTATGTTATCTAAATATACTTATCAAAATAATATGGGTTTAAAACCCCGCCTTGACTGGCGAAATATTTTTGGAGCCTTGCTCAAATCCCCGTTACAAAAATAACTTCTGACTTCTTACTTCTAACTTCGTTAAACCCTAGCCCAATATCACTATGGAAACATTTAAAAATAGCCTAGCTTTTTATGTTAACATGAAAAGCACATTACCTCTAGGGATATAACTAAATCTATATTCATATCGGGCAATTTAATTTATTTAGAGGTTGAATAAAATAAATCTTGACATATCGTTATATATTGTGATGTATTGTTGACAACAACCAGAGCAATTATTACAATCATACATAAATAAAATAGACAATATATATTCTGTCAGATTCTTAGTAGCCCAATTAACTAATCAGAGTTAGTTGTTCTGGCAATTAGCCAACTTTTAAATCTGTTTGAGAAGTCAAAGTATTAGTCTATTTTTTTTAGAAAAAATAGTTTTTAATCAAAAAGTGTTTCAGTCCGGAATGCTGTTTGCGGAGCATTCCGGTACGGAAAATGCTAATAGTTAGTTAAACCATATCGAGTCATAATTATGGCAAATAAACCAGAAACAAAACAAGCCTACGAAGCTAAAATCAAAGCTCAAATTGATAAACTTAATGCTCAAATTGATGAAATGAAAGCCAAAGCAAAACAAGCTAAAGCTGATGCTGCAATTAATTATCACAAAAAGATAGAAGAATTGTCTACTAAGCGTGATGCAGTCAAAACCAAATTTCAGGAACTACAAAACTCAAGCGAACAAGCATGGGGAGATGTAAAAGTTGGTTTTGAAAAGGCTTGGAATGATTTGCACAACGCCTTTGATAGTGCAGTTTCTAAGTTTAAATAACTGATATTTAGCTACAACTAATTACAGAGTATTTTTGACTATCCCCAGGACTAAAGTCACGGGGATTTTTAATGTGGCGTTGATGAATCAAGCTATGAAACCTAAATTTCGCCAAATATAAAATGCTTTTCAGTTAATAGTTAGATATAGCAATGAGCGCTGGTATATTTACAAATTGCAGGAGGGGTTAAATAGCTAAAAGTCTTATATTATCGGCAATTTATTCCCCCTTCCGGAGCTGTTGCTTTCCGGAGCTGTTGCCTGCGCACAGCGCTATAATTTTTCCTACCCACTTAATTAATTACGAAAAGTTGAAAACTCCTGAGTTAAAACCCAGGAGAATAAAAATGACATATTTGCAAACCTCCCAATCTATTCGGTGGAGAATTAAACTATTTAACAGCATTACTTATTAGTTGTATAGGTGCATCTCTCCAGAGTTGGTCTAATCTATTAGCTGGCATCGTTAAGTACAAAACATCACCAGAATTCAGAGTCGCATTTAGCAATTCCCAACCATGAATTTCTTTACCGTTGCTTTCTATATACAAAGGTACAAAATCAGCACTGCTAGCTGCTTGTTGAACAATTTTTCCACAAAAAGGATGTCCCGGTGTAATTAAAGTGGCTAACGCTACCCACAAACTATCTGTTGTAATCCCATTACCAAGAATTCTACCGCCGATAGCTGCTGCTGCAAAAGCAGGGGAAGCTAATTCTGTGGGACTAAGTACAGACTCAAACTCAAAAACCTGTTGCACCATTAGAGCTAAGTGCGGGTCTTGACTTCTCACCACAACTGTGATTTTAGGAACAAGTCCCTTGGCACTCAGAGCAATTTCTAAATTAACAATATCATTACCAGTTACAGCTAAAAGTGCTTCAGCTTTTTCAATATTGGCAACTTCTAGAGTCGTAGATAAACTTGCATCTCCCTCAATTACAGGAATTTTCATAGACCTGGCAGTACTGAGAAATCTACAGCTAGGGTTACGCTCTACCACTACTACTTCATACCCACTACCAATCAGTTGCTCGGCAATATGTAAACCAATGCCACCAAACCCACAAATAATGTAATGTTGTTTTAGTGGTATGCGGGCAGCATCCCAATACTCTTGGAAGCGAGTACCTAATACAAAATCATTCAGCAGCGCATAACAAATACCGACGATCGCCGTTCCTACAAGCATCATTATCGAAGTAAATACTTTGATACTGCCTGGTGCTTGTTCGGCTATTTTTTCATTTCCCCCTGCTCCTGTAATCATCCCAACTGTAAAGTAGAGAGAATCAACAAAGCTGTTATTCAGATTTATGCTAATATAAGTAATAGTGCAGAATAACACAGTTACTAAAAGAGCCAAGTTGAGAATTACTGCTGATTTACTGTGTCGCTGAAATTGCCTGAGTCTGCCAAATATCTTGAATAAGTAATAAACTAAATTTTGTCTGCGAGTTCGCAGCTTTGGTTTGCTAGAAATAATCAGACGATCTCCTACCTGTAACTCCCGCTCTTCTACTACAGCAGAGACTAAATCTATTGGATCTGCCACTGGTATATAGTAGATCAACATTAGAGAGCGGTCGTCCCACAAAGAACTCAGTTTACGACCTTTCCAAGGATGATTATGACCGATTAATTCTTCTCGCATTGGCCAGGTCTGATTGTATATGTGTAACTGGCCAATAGCATGATTTCCTAAAGCTGCAAAAGCAAACACTGGAGCTGCTAAAGCTGACACACTCATTGTTGTATGATCGGTTAGAGTGTGGTCTAAGCGATCGCCCAAACTTGTATTAAATAGGCGATTGATAATCCGAATTTTCGGATTGAGAATTCTTGCTAACATTAAGACGGCCAAATTAACAGACTCATCTTTCCCTGCTAAAACCAGAGTATGAGCGCTTTGAATGCCTGCTGCCAATAAGGTAGATGCTGAACGAAAGTTGCCGACAATAATCTCTGTACCCTCTCCACGGAGTGGGCGATCGCTTATACCTACAACTGTTGCACCCTGCTGTCTTAATAAACGGAATACTTTGTAGCCGGTACGACCCAAGCCACAGACTATTATTCTAGGTTTCATTAGATCGGGAAACTTATTAAAGTAATGTTAAGAAGTCATCTTTTAGTTTGTACTATAAACTATCATTTATTATTTATACTAAAAAAAATGTAACTTACAACACTGTTTTTTTGGTAATATTTATCTTTGATTTTTGTCAATAGCCATTCTTTTTATTGATTTATCTTGATTTTTTGACACAAAAATTAATGTTTTTTTTTAATTTTTATCAATCATTCAATTTTGACAATCATTCTTTTTAGTTAGTGAGTTACAAAAATTAGTTTAAATTCAGCTATTTTTCAAACTAATCAATCTCCTTAATAATTCATATTCTAACAAAAAAAGAACAAATATGTCAAAGTAATATTGATTTTTCATCGATAAAAAAAAATTTTTGAATGATTATATTTTTTGAAGAATATAGTGTATAATTACTATCAAAATTATGCACATGATTGAAAGTATATAAGTAGCTGATATAAAGCCTTTTTATGTTACTTACAAAATATTCTGGAAAAAGGCAATAGAAGCTAATAATTCAAAATTGCTATCTGAAATCTATTTTCAGTATAGAGGTAGCAAAACTTATTGTTTAATCTAACTTTTAGTTTCTAGAAATTTAGATAAATAACTATAGATTTAATACACTTTATTTTACTATTTCTCCAGAATTGAGAAATAGACTTAGATCCTCTCTTTATTCTTGACAACCTTGATTTAGGTAAAACTTGTAAATTAACTACAGATACTGATGATACTGATGATTTAAAGAGTAAGTTTGCAGATAATTACTGAATACATATTCTCCTATAGCTAAAAACAAAGTATTTTTCTATCGGTAATTATCCAAGCATGATATAAAAACAAATAATTGAGAAATTTTAGACTTTCAAAAGTAATTAGATATGTAGGTTTGAATTATAAATATAACTGCAGTATAGTATAGATTGTCATGACCACAGTTAAAGATATTAGTGAACAAGGACTTTTAAAGGTATTACACCGTTTTTGCCCCACAGAAGTTGTTGGGGATGATGCTGCTATTGTGCCAATTCAACCCCACAAATCATTAGTAGTTACAACAGATACACTCGTTGATGGAGTACATTTTAGCGATCGCACCACTTCCCCTGAAGATGTCGGTTGGCGTAGCGCTGCTGCCAACTTATCCGACCTCGCAGCAATGGGTGCATTCCCTATTGGTATTACGATCGCACTCGGTCTCACTGGCGATACTCCCGTTACTTGGGTTGAAAAACTTTACCAAGGAATTTCTGAATGTCTACAACCATATAATACTCCTATAGTCGGTGGAGACATTGTGCGATCGCCTATCCGTACTATCTCAATTACTGCTTTCGGACAAATTGAACCTTCACAAACTATTCTTCGTTCAAATTGTCAACCCCAAAACGCGATCGTTGTTACTGGAGTACATGGAGCATCAAAAGCAGGGTTAGAATTATTACTGCATCCAGAACTAGGTGAATTTCTCACAGAAGCAGAACGTTCTTCCCTAATTTTAGCTCATCAACGTCCTCGACCAAGGCTCGATATTTTAACAAATTTATGGAATTGCTTATCTTTAAATACTTCTAATAATTTAGAGAAAAACCAAAACTCAATTTTAGTAGGAGGAATGGATAGTAGTGATGGATTAGCAGATGCGATCATTCAGATGTGTCAAGCATCTCAGGTCGGAGCTAGGATTGATCGCAATCAAATTCCAATTCCTTCTTCTTTAACTAAACTTGCCTCACCGGAACAAGCATTAAAGTGGGCACTCTATGGAGGAGAAGATTTCGAGCTAGTTTTATGCTTACCTCCAATTTGTGGCCAAGAATTAGTCAAAAAAATTGGAGTCGGTGCAGCCATAGTAGGTACAACCACAGACGACACCGACATCTTATTAATAGATAGCCAAGGAATTTACCCAAACGAGCAACTTACACTTAGCCAAGCATTTCAACATTTTTGAAAAAATTATTTATCTTGGGTTTTTAACTCAATTGCCAGAGAGTGAAAACTCAGACACACTAAGCAGGCCACTTCTGTGCGACAACTTCAGCCAAGTCTACAACACGCTGACTATAACCCCATTCATTATCATACCAAGCAATAACTTTCACCATATCGCCATCCATAACCATTGTCAGACTAGCATCTACAATAGAAGATGAATCATGACCACGAAAATCACTAGAAACCAAAGGTAAATCGCAGTACTCAATAATACCCTTCATTGGTCCATTAGCAGCTTCTTGTATAACTTCGTTAACTTGTTCAGTAAAAGTATTTTTCTCAACTTGAGCTACAAGGTCAACAACAGAAACGTTAGGAGTAGGTACCCGCATAGCAATACCATTTAACTTACCTTTCATTTCTGGAATTACCAGAGCCACTGCTTTAGCTGCACCTGTAGAAGTTGGCACAATATTTACAGCCGCTGCTCTGGCCCGTCGTACATCTCTGTGGCTAGCATCCAAAATACGTTGGTCGCCAGTGTAACTATGAGTTGTGGTCATTGTACCTTTAATAATGCCAAAATTGTCATTTATCACTTTGACCACTGGAGCTAGACAGTTGGTTGTACAACTAGCATTGCTGACAATATTGTAATCATCATGCTCATAATCTTGATGGTTAACACCTACCACGAAAGTACCAACTTTTCCACCTTTACCAGGAGCTGTAATTAAAACCTTTTTTGCTCCAGCCTGTAAATGCTTTGAGGCTCCTTCTTCAGTTACAAATACACCTGTAGCCTCAATAATTAGATCGATATTCCAGTCTGCCCATGGTAAATTTAAAGGATTACGGTCGGATACACACTTAATTGTTTTACCATTAACTGTGATGGAATTTTCATCCGTACTAATATCTACACCCTTTAATGTGCCCAACATTGAATCGTACCTTAGTAGGTGAGCATTGGTTTTAGGGTCGGAAGTATCAT
This sequence comes from Okeania sp. SIO2F5, assembly GCF_010692685.1. Lineage (NCBI taxonomy): Bacteria > Bacillati > Cyanobacteriota > Cyanophyceae > Oscillatoriales > Microcoleaceae > Okeania > Okeania sp. SIO2F5. The sequence goes on from NZ_JAAHGU010000018.1 coordinate 7,199, forward strand.
TGATAGCAACAACATCAAGTTGGCTATCTGTACGAGTGAGCCAGCAACGTAAAAAATTTCGTCCAATCCGTCCAAAACCATTTATAGCAACTCTAATCACTTTTTACCTCCTAATAACAGCAATAATCATGTACAATTAAAGTTTTTGACAGTTTTACACACTAAATTAATCCAGTTTCAGTGTTAACTAGCTATCAGCGCTTCAGCATTTTCCGTACCGGAATGCTCCGCAAACAGCTATCAGCTTTTTGACCTTGGGTTTATACTCCGGCAACTAATGCGCCGGATGGTTGAGTCGGGGTTGAAATCCTCGACTAGGGCATAAAAAAAACTCCTAATGCTGACTGCTGACTGCTGACTGCTGACTGCTGACTGCTATTTAATTGAGCCAGGCCCCGTGCTGCCCCACTGGGTGCTTTTTGGTAGTTCCAGATATTGATTTCAGGCTTAAACTCTACCTTACCTTCATCTCAGATCCCTAACTTTTTCATTCAGAAGTGATATGAATTTTAGATAAGGAGAGCTTAAAAGAAAATTAATCTTGACCATTATCATACAGCAAAATGGTAATTTGGTAATTTTTTTGTAGGTTAATTACGATCCCTGCCATTAATCGAGTTAGCTATGGCATTAAATTTAAGTTTTTGTTCACAGCTTGTTGTATAAAGGAACCTATGTGGATGGGGTATAGAACTTGTGAGGATTTTTTTGTCAAAAGTCAAAATCATAAAAGTCAAAAGTCTACATTGAAGTCGAAAAATTTTTCTGCTCCACTAATCAATCCTGGGACAGTTTAAGTAGTAAGAAGATATAGAAGCGAATAAAAAACTTTTGTTAAATAGTTTTATAGTAAGTTATTCATAACAAATTTTGTTTGCTCAATTTAAGTAAGTCAGAATTAGCAACCCATTAGTTATTGGACAACAAGTTACTGACTAACAACTAATGCTTGAATAGCAATCTAAACTGTGAATGATAATTCATAATTGATTTTGTCTAGTTAGGTTCTATAAATACTTATTCTTTTGTATGTAAAAAATCCTGATAATTTATCCTTGATTAATTTTTCGAGGTATATCCGGAAAAAGACTGGCCAGTGGGTAAAGATTTGATAGAAAACAAACTCCATTACAAGCAAGTAATAGAGCTGATTAACTAAACTAACCAGTATTTTTGGTAAATTACTGCTAGACTCTATCTAAAAAAAAAAAATCCTGGTATGATATCGCGTGTTATGGGCGCAGTGTGGTGTATAAGGAGTAATTAATGTCTATATATGTAGATTTCAATGGTAGGCCGTTTCATTTTATTGGTATTGGAGGCATCGGAATGTCAGCTTTGGCTTACATTTTAGCCAAACGCAATTTACCAACTTATGGATCGGATCTAAAATCAAGCCATATAACAAAACGTTTGCAAGCAATAGGAACTCATATATTTTGGCATCAAGATGCTAAAAATTTAGAATTATTTCAACAAATTTCTCAAGAGAAAAATGTATCTCCGTCAAACGACTCAAACTTAAATTTATCTTCTATCGATCTCCGTCTAAATGCAGAAGCATTAATGACGGAAAAGCGCAATGGTAGGATGGAGGATAACCAAGAAATTTCGGAGCTGCCACAAGTAATTTGTTCGACAGCAATTAATAAAACTAACTCTGAGTATGAAGCCGCAATTGCACTGGGATGTCCCATTTTACATCGCTCAGATCTATTAGCAGCTTTAATTCAAGATTATCAAAGTATAGCTGTAGCAGGAACCCATGGCAAAACTACAACTAGCAGTCTCATCGGATTCATGCTTCTAGAAACTGGTTTAGACCCCACCATTGTTATTGGTGGAGAAGTGGATGCTTGGGAAGGTAATGCTCGTTTAGGTAACAGTCCTTATCTAGTCGCAGAAGCAGATGAATCAGATGGTTCTCTGGTTAAATTATCTGCACACATTGGTGTAGTAACAAATATTGAATTAGACCATCCAGATCATTATGAAAGTTTAGATCAGGTAGTAGAAACTTTCAAGGTATTTAAAGAAAATTGTCAAACTTTGGTAGGTTGTATAGATTGTTCTACAGTCAAAAACTTCCTCCAGCCAACTATTAGCTATAGTCTTAATTCAGATAATGATGCAGATTATACAGTCGATTGTGTAGATTATCAATCTCATGTTACCTTAGCTCGTGTTTGGGAGCGGGGCCAAATTCTGGGAGAGTTACAGTTGGGGTTATTAGGTAAACATAACTTAAGTAATGCTTTAGCTGCTGTAGCAGTAGGCAGGTTACTAGGTTTAGAATTTCCCGCTATTGCTTTGGCGATCGCTAAATTTGAAGGCGCTCATCGTCGATTTGAAAATCGCGGAGAGTGCAATGGTATTGTATTTATTGATGACTATGCTCATCATCCTAGTGAAGTTAGCGCAACTTTAGCCGCAGCTCGCTTACGAAAAAACAGTCAAAAAGTGACTACAAAATCTCGCACATCTACAACAAGTTTATCTTTTACAAAACAAAATAACTCATCGCCGATCCAAAGAGTTGTTGCTATATTCCAACCTCATCGTCATAGTCGTACTCAAGCTTTTGTTTCAGAGTTTGCTAAGTCATTTAATGATGCTGATATGGTAATTGTTACTGATATCTACAGTGCAGGAGAATCACCATTGGGTAAAATTACTGGCCAACAAGTAGCGGAAGCAATTTCTGGTTATCATCAACAGGTTTATTATCAACCATCTTTAGAATCAGTAACTGCATTTTTACATGAAGTCCTAACACCAGGAGATTTGGCAATATTTCTCGGTGCTGGCAACCTCAATAAAATTATTCCAGAGGTTATGGCATATTATCAAAAACCTCACTATCAGGTTGTATCTATTGAAACAGCTTATATATAGGAACATTCAGTTGAGTTAGCTAACTCTTAAACAATATCTTTATCTTTAAAATTACGATAATTCAAGTATTAGTTATGACAATGACTCTCCCTTATAACATAGCTAGTTCAGCTCAAAGGCCACAATATAAACCTATTCCACTACTGGGAACAGATTGTGTAATTAGGTCTAATGTTCCTTTAGCTCCTCTGACTTCTTTCCGAGTTGGAGGACCTGCTGAATGGTATGTCACACCAAAAAAATTAGATCAATTACAAGCAAGTTTTCAGTTTGCTCACTCTGAAGGACTACCAATTACTTTGCTAGGAGGAGGTTCCAATATGTTAGTGAGCGATAGTGGTTTACCAGGATTAGTTATTAGTAGTCGTAACCTTCGTCACATTAACTTTGAACAGGAAACAGGTCTTCTAACTGTAGGTGCTGGTGAATCATTACCACGTATTGCTTGGAAGGCAGCTAGAATGGGTTGGCAAGGTTTGGAGTGGGTTGTTGGTATCCCTGGTACTGTTGGTGGTGCTGTGGTAATGAATGCTGGGGCACAAGGAAAATGTATAGCTGATATATTAGTTAATGCCCATGTTATGTTGCCTGATGGTCGGATAGAAATTCTGTCTCCTCAAGATTTGGAATACAGCTATCGCCATTCTAGGCTACAAGGTAAGTCTATTTTGGTGGCTCAAGCTACTTTTCAGTTACAACCAGGGGAAAATCCTGCTTTAGTGACAGCTATCACTTCTGAAAATTTTAACAAGCGTAAGACTAGCCAACCTTATCATTTACCTAGTTGTGGTAGTGTTTTTCGCAATCCTGGGCCACAAGCTGCTGGTTGGTTAATTGAACAAACTGGTCTTAAGGGTTATCAAATAGGTATGGCCCAGGTAGCTCATCGTCATGCAAACTTTATTCTTAATTGTGGGGGAGCTACAGCTAACGATATTTTCCAATTGATATATCATGTTCAAGAACAGGTGGAAAAGCAATGGTCTTTTTTATTAAAACCAGAGGTAAAAATGATCGGAGATTTTTCAGGAGCAGCAACTTTATAATACCAGTACACTTAACCTGTGCTTCTAGCTAGTGTCGCTGCGCGGAAGTCAAAAGTCATGGATTCAAAAGTCAAAAATATTTATTGGTAAGGCTTTTCGGATTTTGTAATTGGTTAGTTATTTCTGCCATCCTGCACTAGTTAAACAATCTAGTTAAGTGCAAATTAGGTACACAAAATCGATAAATAAACTTTAGATATCGAGCTTTTCTGTTAATTATTCAGATTTCTAACTATAAGTAAATTACTATCAGGTTTCAATTAGTAATAGTCACTAAAATTGGCATGATTTTCAGATTCCCCACCTTCTGAATTAATTACTATATTTTAGGCATTTTATGGTCTACTAACAACTTTTAACGGCTTTGTTGCTAATTATGGTACAGGGAAATCTTGAATAAATTAGGGCTGGAAATGGCAGGTTCGTCATTCCAGTTATCAGTTATCAGTTATCATTACTGACTCCTGTTTGCGCAGCATGACCTAGGTAACCCAGAGGCAAGAAAATACTGAAGTTTACTTTTTTCATCCCCTTGTAGAGCTACAGCTTGTGGCACAGCTCAAGGGATGCTTGAAACCCTATTTTTTGGTCAAATTCTTAATTTAATTAGGTACTAAAAATCTATTGCAGTATTATGATTTTTATGTAAAGATGCCATGATATTATATATAAGGTAGGTGCGCATTTTGATCGGCTCCTACTAAAGCACAAAATCTAACTAGATTCTGTATAAATATATTGAGAATCTAGAAGAATTAAAATATGTGCTGCATAAATTATTAGGTCTCTAATAATTTAATGGCAACAAACAAATAACAAATAAGACTTACCATAGAAGAGTAGTAATTATGTCACAATCAGGAAAAGGCTTTAACTTCGGGTTAGGTAAAATGAAAGAACTAACAGAGGCTTTTAAAAAAGCTCAACAGGTTCAAGAAGGAGCTAAACAACTTCAAGAAGATCTGGATAAATTAGAGGTTGAAGGGGTAGCAGGTGGTGGTTTAGTCAAGGTTTTTTTGAGTGGAAACCAAGAACCACGGCGAGTAGAAATTTCACCTGATGCACTAGGAGAAGGGGCAGAAGTAATTTCTGAATTGGTGACAGTAGCAATGCAAGACGCTTATAGTAAGTCTACTGCTACTATGCGCGAGCGCATGGAAGATTTGACAGGTGGTTTAAATATACCTGGACTTTCATAAAGTCAGAAGTCAGAAGTCAGATAGGGGAGCCGTCGGATTGGCGACGTACAGAAGTTGTTTTTGTAACGGGTATTTGAGCAAGCCTACAAAAACATTTTGCCTTAAAAGGCGGGGTTACGCGACCCAATTATTTTGATAATTTAAGTCTTAATAGCTAGGGCAGGTTTAAGTTAAGAACCAATGTATCGTAGACTAATAACTAACCTGTATCCTAGTCTTAATCATATTTATAAAATTGTCATTTCAGTTAGTCTCCTCCGGAGGAACTTCGGACTTCAGTATCTCTAGCTGTTTGCGCAGCATTCCGTAGGAAAACCTTATTTAAAACATAAGGAATATTCTCTTTCTCTTGGTCGATTGGATATGGCGTTAGCGGAGCGGCTCTGCAAGAGCGGGTCTCCTCCCCATGCCACCCTTCGGGAAGCTGCGCTAACGACCGTTTTTTATACCCTTAAAAAGGGAGGCTTGAAACAAAAATTTTTCTTTCAGAAGACTACTGCTAAAGTAATTATTTCAATCATTTAGATGAATTTTTATGATTAATTAATGAGGCTTGATATTAGCGATAAAAAACTTTCTTATCCTCTTCCTTCTTCCTTCTTGCTTTTTCCTTTTTCCTTCTTCAAGATTACCTATTTTTGATTAATTTATGGAATATAAATTATTATTTGTTTGTCTTGGTAATATCTGCCGTTCTCCATCAGCAGAAAATATTATGAATCATCTGATAGAAAAAGCTAATTTGAGCGGCCGTATAGTTTGTGATTCTGCTGGTACAGGAGGCTATCATATAGGTAGTCCACCTGATTCTAGGATGACTTATGCAGCTAAGATGCGAGGAATTACCCTTAAAGGTGCAGCTCGTAAATTTCAAGTAGAAGATTTTGATAATTTTGACTTAATCTTAACAATGGATAAGGATAATTATCGGGATGTACTACGCTTAGATACTGCTGGTAAGTATCAGGATAAAGTCAAATTAATGTGTGGCTTTTGTAGGTATTTTGATGTGCAGGAAGTTCCCGATCCCTATTATGGTGGTCAGGATGGATTTGACCATGTGATTGAAATACTTTTAGATGCTTGTGAGGGACTGTTAGAGTATATTATTAATCAAAAAAAATAGCGGTCTATGAATGCTGAATTAGTCTAAATTTTTGGCAAAAAATAAACTCAAACTAACTAAATTTAAAATTAATTATTGATCTGCTGATTAAATCTAAAAGCATTTATATATAAAGGTTTTAGCTGTTTTAGGTTGAAAAAAATGCCTGGAAATCAGCTCTTCATACTCATGCATGGAGCGTATTTTAGGCGCATAGTTGGGCATAAAAATCATTCTTACAATTCTTACTTCTACCTCCTCTTAATTACCATTTTTCCTGTCTCCTGTCTCCTACTTCTACTGAAATACTTTTTCAGCAAACCCTAATTAGTCAAGTAATTTTCCATAGTAAAACGAACTAATTCAGCTCGATTATTAGTATTGGTTTTTCTAAATAAACTGCTGACATATTTTTCAATAGTTCTATGGCTTAAATGTAGGCGGTCGCCAATCTGAACATTAGAAAGACCATTAACTAAAAGACTCAAAACTTGTTGTTCTCGCTCAGTCAAACTAATCTTAGAATTGGCAATAACTGACTGAGATACTGCTTCTGAATAATGTGATTTAGATAGCTTTTCTGTCTGAGAATATTGGTTAAATATGGGTGAAATTTGGGCAATAAGAGCAGACCGCTCCAACAAAGACCGAACTATTGCTCCTAACTCTGGTAATTCAAAAGGTTTTGGTAAGTAAATATCACACCCCAAATTATAGCCTTTTACTCGTTCTTCTGTACTTGTATGGGCAGTTAAAAAAATCACAGGCAATAAACGAAAAATGGGACGCGATCGAACTTGTCGTACCAGGTCATAACCATTTATTTCTGGCATAGCAATATCAGTAATCATCAGGTGTGGCCGAGATTTCTCTAATAAATCCAAAGCTTGTTGACCATTTTCAGCTTTGACTACCGAGTAACCAGAAATCTCTAGGTAATCACCAACACATAAACGAGTTCCCAAATCATCATCAACTACGAGAATTGTTAAGGGCATTGTTTAATGGGAATAGGGAAGTAAATTAACATTGGGAGTAGGGAAATACCTAGACTATTAGTAACTAAATTTTTATGCTTGTGAAGTTATCTCCTAGTGACATTCTCATGGTGCTTAACCTGGATGTACGCGTAGACTTCCCAAGATTATAATTATGTGGGTTGCTGTCCAACGCAACTTATTATCTTAGGTCAGAAAGCACCCACAAACTTACTTTACAGGCTATTTCCGGGTCCCAGAGTCCTTGAGTTACTATATTCTCTAGTCCATGAGTAAAAACTATATCTGTTGCTGCACAATCTGGATGAGTCCAATAACCAACCCGAATGCTCTAGGCCAAATTAATACCTATAATACTTAATACTACTGATAGCTTACAGCTAAATTAACTGGTTGCCCAAGATTTCCATGAAAAACAATATTCTGTTGGTTAGCTGCCAAATGGCGCAAAATCTTATAGATGATTTCTATTTTGTCATCAGCACCTACTTTTTGGGCAATTTCTTCTAAAGATAGGGGAGAAACCTCTTGCTTGAGGACATTTACTACCTGTTGTTGTAACTCTAGCACTGTGGCCGCAGCTTTTTTACCTGCTTCTACTCCTGGTTGGTGATAGGCATTAATATTAACTAGAGAGCCATAAAAACTAACAGCTCTCTCATAAAGAGCAATTAAGGCCCCTACATTTTTAGGATTAACTTTGGGTATTGTAACTGTAATAGAATCTCGCTGATTTTCATAAAGTGCTTGTCTAGTACCTTGTAGAAAACCAGATAAGTAGTCACCAGAGGTTACTCCTGGTTCTACTTCAGGAGAAATACCTTGACGGTCTTCTAGAACTTCGATAAAGGTAAGAAAGAAATTAGGTACACCATCACGCAACTGTTGTACATAAGCGTGTTGGTCTGTGGAACCTTTATTACCATAAACTGCAATACCTTGGTTGACTATATTACCATCTAGGTCTTTTTCTTTGCCTAAAGATTCCATGACCAACTGCTGTAAATAACGGCTGAACATTAGCAGACTGTCTTTGTAGGGGAGAACTACCATATCTTTTTCCCCTCGTCCGTTACCTACCGCATACCAACTCAAAGCTAATAAAGCAGAGGGGTTGCCTTTAATATCATGTTTGCGAGTGGCTATGTCCATTTCTTTTGCCCCATCTAACATAGCCTGGATGTCAATTCCTTGCAATGCTGCTGGTAGTAAACCAACGGAGGATAATTCTGAAGTACGTCCCCCTACCCAGTCTGCCATGGGGGTAATATTTAGCCATCCTTCAGATTTGGCAATTTTACCTAGTTTACTATCGGGGGTGGTAGTTGCGACGGCGTGGGGAGCAAAGTCTAGATTTTGAGCAGCATAAGCTGCTTTGACTTCCATCATACCGTTGCGAGGTTCTGGCGTACCCCCTGATTTGGAGATGACTATGACTAGGGTACTTTTGAGGCGGTCTTTGAGTTTGTAGAGTACGCGGTCGATACCTGCAGGATCGGTATTGTCGATGAAATGTATTTGCATTGGTGGGTCATTTGGACTAAGGGCTTCGGCCACAAATTGAGGACCGAGAGCTGAACCACCGATACCAATGGACAGAATATCTGTAAATTTGGGGGCATTAGGAGGTTTGATTTCTCCACTATGGACTTTCTTGGCAAAAGTCTCAATCTGTTCGATAGTCTGGACAATTTCTTGTTTGATTTCGGGGGTGGCCGCAAGTTCTGGGGATCTCAGCCAGTAGTGGCCAACCATCCGGTTTTCGTCTGGGTTGGCGATCGCACCTTTTTCTAATTGTTCTATATCTTGGAAAGCTTTTTCAAATTTTGGCTTGATTGTTTCTAGAAAAGAATCGTCAAATTTAATGCGACTTATATCAACATAAAATTTTAATCCTTCATGGTAATAAAGCCAGTTAATATAGCGTTGCCAGAGTGCTTTTGAGTCCATAAAAATTACTGTATTTTTTGTTTTTTTTAGTCTGCTATCTATAGTTTATAATATTAAATTTGTGGCTTTGGTAAAATACGGATAAATTTAAGAATTTGACCTGTTACTTCTATACCAATTAGATATTTGTCCACAGTAAATCTGTAGAAAATAGCACTGGTTCCAAGTTGTCTTAATTCTGGTAGTTCTTGTAAGTAATTTATTTGACTGAATTTGAGAAAAACAAAATCATATATTTTTTTGTAGGCGGCAGTTTCTAAAGTTTTTAGGTCTTGGACAAAAGACCGAGCATAACGCACTTCTAGGTTCACAATAATATTGTTTTTTCTATATCTTAATTTATTATTATTGGTTATTTTTAGTTTGACTATCTTCTCGGTCAAAATACAATATTTGTATGGCTTCTTCTTTGGTTAATATATCTCCTGGTTTATGAGTTGTTTTAGATTGTTGAATAGCTTGTAGCATGAAGCTATCATAATAAAGTGTTTGTAAATATTCCCAACCTCTTTCTAGGTCTATATCAGACATTCTACTTATTAGAGAGTACAACTTACTTTTAAGAAAGTTAATTCTTTTTGAATTTACCATATATTTATCCTGATTTAATCCGGTTCCATTTTACTCAAAAATTGAGATTTTTCGGGGGTGGAATAATTTTTTTTGGCTTTAGTTACTGAAGTTCCGTTGGAATCGTGGGTCAAAGTTATGTTTCTTTTTTTGATTACATTTACTACAGAGGGTTTGTAGGTTACTAATATCATTACTACCACCACTAGCTAGGGGGATAATATGGTCTATAGTAAGTTGTGTTTCTCTAGTAGTTTTACCACAACTTTTACAATGGTAGCGGTCGCGCTCGAATACATATTTTCTGACTGCTAAAGGAATGTTTATTCGGGGAGTTTTGCTCATAATTTATTTCTGATTAAATCTCTAATTTTTGTTAATTCAGTATGATTATATCACCAGTTAATAGTTTATTAAAATACTAACATTATCCCTGCCCTCGTTTGTGCAGCATGACAAACGGAAAGTCAGAAATAGGAAGTCACCAAGTCAGAAGTTTTTCCCCGTGATAATTTCGGTAATAAAATCTCTATTTCTAGACGGATAAATAGGGTAACGCAACCCCCGCTATAAATTTTATTTTAGCGGTTGAAAATTAGTGGTAAGTAACAATCTCCCACTAATTTTAACTTCTGACTTTCGCTCCGAATGCTGCGCAAACACACTTCTGATTTCTGACTTCTTGAATTTACTATGGATATTCAGTTATAATAAATCTTGAAGCATAATATTTTATCGATCAAATAATGCTAGCAAAAGATACTTACAAGAATACAGTTAAAATGCTTTAAATGCTTGAATTAAAGATGGGTTGACTATTCTAGTGCCGCTACGCGGAAGTCAAAAGTCAAAAGTCAAAAGTCAAAAGTATTGATTGGTAAGGCTTTTAGGATTTTTTAACTGGTCAGTTATTTCCGCCATCCTGCACTAATCGCTTCTGATTTTCTACAATATTGAAGCTCCGGATGTCTTGACTGCGCTATTGGCAGATTTTTCTAGATAACTAAAACCTTATTCTTTCTTGAATTAGTTCATAAATCAGATGAAATTTGCAATTACTATAACAATTTTATTTGAATTTTGAAATACCCTAGACTTTTAGATAATAATACGAATTTTATAAATCTTAGCTACAAATAGCTAGTTTATTTCTTAGGAGTCAGGTAGGGAAGCTGTCGGATTAGCAACGTACAGAATGAATAGCTTCAATATCATTTATTAGGTCTTCAACAATTAATAATTAATAATTAATAATTAACAATTACCTCTCTTTGAAAAGAAGAGGATTGACTAAAAGGAAAATTTTTTCTTTTCTCTTGGTCGATTGGATATGGCGTTAGCGGAGCGGCTCTGCAAGAGCGGGTCTCCTCGCCATCCCACCCTTCGGGAAGCTCCACTTTTTCCGTTTGTCATGCTCCGCAAACATGTCGCGCAGCGTTAACGGAGTTGTGCGCCAGCAAAACGACCGCTTTTCTCCTTTAAAGGAGAGACTTTAAACCTTAATTATTCGGTAAGTTATCTTTTTAGTCAAAGAGGCATTTCCTGCACTTGTGTTTTAATTGCCCTGATTATTCGTAACATTCTTTTTTTTAATTAGTATAAGGAATAGGGAAAACTAAAGTAATAAAATTCTCATAAATCATTCCGGATTGCTGTATTTATGGTTAACAGTTGATTAGTAAGGAAAAAAGAATGGGCGTTGGTAAAGCGCGTGTATGATATTAATCTTAATTCTTTAGGAGTCAACCCACCCGCGTGCCCCTCCCAGGAGGGGAAGTCAGTCGGAGCGAGTCAGGAGGGAAGAAAGAATCAGAAACCCCGAGTAAAAGGAGAAAGTTTTTTGGTCGCGTAAAGGTCACGGAGTTCTATCGCCGCGCTCTTATCCAGACATGATATCATACCTCAAATTACCAACGCCAAAAAATGAAATATACTGATGTTTATATTGAGTTTAAAAATGAAAATATTTACATAGAACAATATTTTACTGGAGAAGGAATAACTGATGAGTTAATCAGATTAGATATTATTAAAAGTGATATTATTTTTGTTTTTAAAGCTCCAGAGGTGAGAAAGTTTACTGAGTTTGCTATGAGTTAAATTTTAATTGGAAAAATTTACTCCTATAGAAAGTTTTGAGGTGTGCCTTACACGAGATAAAATAATCATGTAAACCCAATAATTTTTTGCTATGTCTTCAGAAAAAACTTCCACAACTGCATCCACTACTGGAGCAGATGCTGTGGATGAGGCGATCGCTAAAGGAATAGATTTAGATGGTTCTGCTATCCCAACAGAAAAGCTCGACCTTTATCACAAGGTAATGGCATTAGAAGGTCAACGACAACGGAGTGGGGTTAGTAATACAATGCGGTCTCGTATTGTGCGTATTGGGGCGAAGCATATTTCCCAGGAAGAGTTAAATCAAATGTTGAAAGATGCAAATTTTGCTCCACTTAAAGAGAAAGAAATTGCTTTTTATTATGGTGGGAAATAAAAATAGTTTGTAGTTAGTATTTTAATGTTTTTGTTTCAGGGTTTGATAATTGTTATCTCTAAATTTTGAATCCTGACAGGAGGGGGAAGCATTCGGAAAGAAAATCTAGAGTTTATACTTTTAGTTACTGCCTGAATGTTAGCCCCTACAGAATATTTTCAACTAGGTAAACAGGGGATTTTTTCTATAGCACTCCGTCTTTTGGCGTTTGACAATAAATTTTGGTTGTAAGGGAACACCGGAGTAGGGAACAGGGAACAGAAGAATGTCAAGAGCGTATTTGCGTAGCGCTATATCTTCAAAATGATCGGGTTTATCAAAATATATTGATTTTTGGTATTACATCAATTTGCAAAAAGAATGTTACGAATAATAAGTGCGATTAAAAGACTTGACAGGAGATATCTCTTTGACGAAAAAGATAATTTACAACCTAAAAAATGGAATCGAAGCCATTCATTCTGACTCGGTCCTCCTAACTTCCCCTCCTGGGAGGGGTTAGGGGTGGGTTGACTCCTAAGAAATAACCTATTGATTTGTAGTAAATATTTATCAAACTGGTATTACTTTTAACTTTTGACTTTTGACTTTTGCCTTGCGCAAAGCACTATAACTGTAGGATGCTTCAACAACACACCCTACATTTTTCTGAAATAAAACTACCCCTAACTATTCAAATTCATCTGCTGTCTTAAATCATCAAGTGGAGATACTTCTTCACTCTCCAATAATTTCTCATTTTCATCACTTACTACATCCAAATCATCCCCATTTTTCCCAAAATTAAACCCATAAATAATTGGCAATTGTCGCTCATTCAATAACATCGTCCGTAAACAACTATTAATACTAGAAACCAACTGATTATAAACCCCTATTTTCTCCTCAACCTCAGTTTGTAAATGTAAATTTCGTTGAATTTTTTCCGCAGCTTCAGTCTCCAAACTTTTCTCTAAATATTCCCGCGCTTGATTATATTGCTGCATAATATCTTCCCCTTGTTTTTCCGCCATAGGTAATAAATGAGTCTTCAAAGTTTGATTCAAAGTCTGACGAAAAGTCTGTCGAATAGTCCTAGAAACTTTCGGCTCAAAATCCAACTTCAACAATTGCCTAATTGACGGTTCAGCTTCTACCATACTGCTACAATCAAAACTTTGAGAAGTCTGCAACAAAGTCTGCCGAAACTGATAGATAGAAAAAGTTCCTTCATCATAAAAACGGGGACTTTCTCGCACAAACCTGTCACATTCTATCCGCGCCGCACTTATTAATGCCGTAGTAACTACTTTTTTTACTTCCTTTAAATGTTGTTCAATACTTCCATCATTCCCCAACAAACGATAAAGTTGCCGATAATATTCTGACTTGCGGACTCGGTCAATTAAACGTTGGAAAAATCCACTTACTACTGACTGGGTAGAATCAACTAAAATATCCTCCAATTGATTGGCTAAATAATAAAGTGCTTCGACTAAAACTGCTAATAAAGGTGCCGTTGCATTCCGTGGATGATTAATAGTTGCCCTACTATAAGCAGCTTCTACAGAAAAAGTATCTAACAGTTCATCTAAACGACGAATCATTCGAGATTGGAGTTGATTAAAATCTGCTTCAAAAGCATCACATTTATTTGTGACTAGCAAATTTACTTCCTCAGAAATATGTTGATTAAATCCTTCGCCCACCTCCTGAAGTTGAGAATTCAACAATGATAATTCCTGGATTTTCATTGCCTCTATTTCCTGGGGTTGACTCGCCAAGTTTTGTTGAGTAGCTAAATAATTTTTCTGTAATTGAATACAGATATTTTGCAAATCATCTGCCAAATTTGCAAATAATTGTGGACGTTTTTCCTCCTTCAGATACCGAGTAATTCCATTCCTAAATTCTTCTATTCCACTATCTTTTATTAATTGTTCGATTAACGGTTTACCCCACTCACCTAAAATCCGGACATAATTTTCATTAGGCGACTCAAAACCATTAATACTTATCCGAAAATTACTCGGAAGTTTGCGAGAAGTACCACAATAATTGTTAAAAGCATAGACAAATTGTGGTGTTTCCTCCTCCTCATCTAAACCTTTAACACTATTAGCAAATATACTATCTAAACCAAAGCGATCGCCTAAACTTGCTTCTTTTATTAAACTGCCATAAAAACCTAACAACCCACTGGTTTTATAAATCCTTTCTGTATCCCGAAAATCAGAAATAATCAAACTTTCTAATCGTTGTCTGAGTTGAGAATTGTACCAAGTTTCATCAATACGATTAAACACATAAAAAACCCGGTCTCTAATTCCAGGATTTTCTCGCATTTTTTCCAGTAATTCTGTTTCTTCAGTTGTCATATCTCCCGCAGCAGCAGCTTTTAAAACACAAACAACCGCAGAAGTTTCTGGATGCTCTATTTTGTCATAAGTAACTTGAGCATCTTTTTCTACTGGCGCATCAATTCCTGGAGTATCAATAATTACATTTCCATCTTCTAAAAGAGGATGATGACAATAATATTCTACTCTCTTCAACACAGCACTATTCATCCCCCGTCGTGCATAACTTGCCGCTTCTTTCAGGTTAGAAAAATTAAACTGCTCCATAGAATAAATAGCATTTTCAGCAGAATGAATACATTCTTTATTCGCCTCAAAACCATCTACTAATAATTTCAATGCTTTTGCTTGTTTAGCCCGCTCCGATTTATTTTCGCCACCTTCATTTTTAATAATTGCGTCGCATTGTTCCCTAATAATTTGGATTACCTTTGGTTGTTGAATATTAGCATTGGAGTCTAAACCTAATTCCTGTCGTAAAATTGCTACTTGTTCTTGAATTTCTTTCCCGCTTAAAAATGTTAAAACTACTCGTTCTTTTTCAGGTTCGGCATATTCTATATAACATTCTGTTCCTGTAGCATGTCCCTCTGCACTATAAAGTAATTCTCTTCCTAATAAAGCATTAATTAACATCGACTTACCCGCACTAAAAGCTCCTGCAAATACTATTTCAAATTTGGGAGAAATTACTTTATTTAAAGAAGCACGAACCGCTGTTGTATCTTGTTGTCTTAGAGTAGATTCTTGATGCAATAATTGAAGTAAATTTTCTACCTGATTTTGTAAGTATTGACATTGAGTAGGAATTATATTCATTTCTATTTTATGGTGTGAGTAAATGTCTGTTATTTTATTATTAATTATTTGTTGATGCACAACAATAGTATTTTCACTGATTAATATTTCACTTGAATCAGCATAAGACCGTAATTTGAGGGATAAATCAAAAAAATATTCATTGGTAATTTTTAAACAAGGAAATGTATATAGTAATTATCGGGTAAGCATTCAGCCATCAGCTATCAGCTATGAATTATTAACTCATTTCTTACCACATAATTGCATGGGTTTACAACTCAAGCGAGTCTTTCTTGTACTTCAATACTCTGGTTAAAAATGTAGTATAAGTTAAAATAAAGTTGGCTTCATTCATTAAAAAAATGTTTGTGTAGCATTCCGGAGGAAGAGCTGATTACTCATAGCTAAATGTTTATAATACTCTGGTTAAAAATGTAGTATAAGTTAAAATAAAGCTGGCTTCATTCATTAAAAAGCTGTTTGCGCAGTATGACCTAGGAAGAGCTGACTACTAATACCTGAATGCTGACATTCTCGACGCAGTTTTGTAGAAAATATAAGTACTTGTGCAAAATTAATTCAAAATTTGTAAGTAGATAGTAGGTAGTAGGGAACAAAAAATATACTTGTCTACTTCAGCAGTTAATCTAAAAATACTTTTTCCTTAAATATTCAGCTAGCTTGCATTCAGCTTTTAGCTGTTTCATAAATAATGAATATACACTGCTAAGGTCAAGATAAGTTGTTTTTTCAATACTTTTTCGCGCCTTGAAGCCTCCCCTTTTAAGGGGAAAAAAGTGGTCGATATTCGCAGCTTCCCGAAGGGTGGGATGGATGGGTTTCCTAACAATATCCAATCGACCAAGAGAAGAAATAATATCTCCTGATATTCAATCCTCTCGATTTTAACCAGAGGTAATTATCAATTATCCATTATCAATTAATGAAATCTACCTCAATTAGTAAAGCTTTGATCTAAAACTAAAAGCAATAGCTGTTTGCGTAGCATCCTACAGGGAATATCTGATAGCTGACGGCTAAATGCTTACTAATAAAGTCATTTATACCTAACTGATTATGATTGTGAAATCTACTTAAATCACTAACAATTTCTTAACTGATAAAAATGATTGTTGGAAAAATTTTGCCAAACACCATACTCGCATCTCTAAAATTATCTCCATCTCTCTTTTTTCAAGAATAAGAAAGATTTACCTTCTAAAAGATAAGCATTTCCTGCGGAATGCTGCACAAACAGGAGTCAGCTATCAGTTTTATTACCTTTCAAGGAGAAAAAAGTAATTTTATCAAAGCTTCAGAGTACGAATATCTGGTTGAGAATGTAGTAGAAGTTAAACGAATGCTTGCTTCATTTACAATCCAAATAAAATCTATTATTACTTATTTATAATTACCTAAAATTAGCTAATTATTGCTGTAAAAATAACTCGATTTTGACAAAAAATATTATTTATTAACAAGCTAAAATTCTGTTATCCTTAATAGAGCAGTTGCAAGTATTATGCCATCCATGAAAATCAAAATGTATGACCTAGTAGGTACAGAAAATAACAGAGCTTTTAGCCCATACTGCTGGAGAATTCGTATGGCTCTAGCCCATAAACAACTGGAAGTAGAAAGAATTCCTTGGCACTTTACTGAAAAAGAAACAATCGCTTTCTCTGGTCAAGAAAAAGTACCAGTAATTGTTGATGGTGATCGAGTAGTTTTTGACTCTTGGAATATTGCCAACTACTTAGAAGAAACCTATCCAAATAAACCTTCTTTATTCGGCTGTTATCAAGCACAAGCTCAAGCTTTATTTATCAAAAATTGGGATGAAAAAGTTTTGAACCCAGCCTTACTACCAATGCTTATATACAATGTATTTGAACATATAGATGCCAAAGACAAAACTTATTTTCGAGAAACTCGCGAACAACTATTAGGCAAATCACTAGAAGAATTTAAAGATGTACAACCATCTCAAATTGAGCATTTTAGAACCATCCTCTCTCCTTTAAGAGAAACTTTAAATCAGCAGCCTTTCTTGGCAGGAGAAAAACCAAACTTTGCCGACTACGTTATATTTGCTAAATTTCAATTTGCTCGTTCTATCTCCCCCATTAAATTATTAGAAACCAACGACTCTGTTAATATGTGGCGGAAAAAAATGCTCGATTTATTTGACAGTCTGGCACGTCAAAGTCTTGGTTACAATTAACTAGTGCAAGATGGTGGAAATAACTAAGCAGTTACAAAATCCTAAAACAATTACAAATCAATACTTTTGACTTTTAACTTCTGTGTAGCGATACTAGCTATCAGCAATTAGTTATCAACTATCAGCCTAAAAATTTGCCCATATAATTAGGACTTGCTGATTAAATATAAAAGTATTTACAGATAAAGGTTTTAGACTTTTTGGGGCTTTGAAAAAGTGCGCCTGTTTCAGCTCTTCACGCTAAAAAAGGAGCGTATTTTAGGCTCATAGTTGGGCAGAACAATATTGGAACAATTCTTACTCCTATCTCCTCTAAATTCCCCGTTCCTCCTGTCTCCTGTCTCCTGTCTCCTACAAAGAGCAAAAATACTTTTTTCAGCAAACCCTAATTAGGTATCTGTTTGTGGAGCATTCCGGAACAGAAAAGCTTGGGTTTAAATCTCCGACTTCTATTAAGTCGCTTAATTTTAAGAAGAATTTAAATCCCCTTATCAAAAGCTGACTGCTGATTGCTGAAGTACTTAATTGCTAAAGGCTTTTTAATAGCAAACTCAATAAAAATTAGAGCTTTTTAAATTATGACTATCGACTTATATTATTGGCCTACTCCTAATGGCTGGAAAATTTCTATTATGTTAGAAGAAACAGAAACCCCTTATAACTTAATTCCAGTTAATATTACCGCCGGAGACCAATTTCAGCCAGAATATTTGAAAATTAGCCCTAACAATAAAATGCCAGCCATTGTTGACCCTAATGGACTCAATGGCAACCCTATTTCTATCTTCGAGTCAGGAGCTATTTTGCTCTATTTAGCTGAAAAAACAAGTCGCTTTATTCCCGATAACCCAAGCGATCGCTACACAGTAATTCAGTGGCTAATGTTTCAAATGGGAGGTCTTGGCCCAATGTTAGGGCAAGCTGATCATTTTCGTCAATATGCACCCGAAAAAATTCCCTATGCAATTGAAAGATACACCAATGAAGCATCACGTTTATATGGAGTATTAAATCAACAATTATCTCAAGTAGAATATGTGGCGGGAGATTATTCTATTGCTGATATGGCAATATATCCTTGGATAGTACCCCACGAAAAGCAAGGGCAAAATTTATCAGACTTTCCTCATTTAAAGCGATGGTTTGAAACTATTAGTCAGCGACCTACAGTAAGTCGTGGTTTAGCAGTTTTAAGTGAGAGTCGGACAAAGAAGTTTGATGAAAAAGCCAGGGAAAATCTTTTCGGTACTCGTCAGTTTCAGCAGTAATTAATAGCTATTTAACTATTAAGTAGAAAATGGTAAATTTTGGGCGCTATTTATCAAATTGTAAATTAGCTCAAAAGTTTATATTAAATGGCTTTAGGAGTTTTTTGATTAAATATACAGTGTCTTTTTTTTAGTCTGCTCTACTTAGTTTTGGTAGGGTAGGTAAAAATTTACTTACCCTACCTAACCTAGTTTTGATAGTAGAATTTGGCACGGTATTATGTAATATTTTCACCAGTTCAATTCTATGGCTAGCTTAAAAGGAGAAGTATTTATTTTTGAGGTAGTTACTATCAACAACTCTGGCAAAATAATCTACCGCACCTCTACCAGTGCCAGGCAAAAAAGACCATAAGCAAGTTTCTAATACAGATTTCCAGCCACTTACCACAAAACAGTCAATCTATCAATCTACTGAAAAATGAGGAGAGAAAAATTAGTCATTCATCGTCACATAAATTCAGACGATCGCCTCTAAAAACAACGACACGATAGGTATTTGCAGCCTCAAAATTCTTTTAAGCAATACTATCCCTTGGATTTTTCTACCATTTAGAGTATCACACAACCGAGTAAAAGCGCTAAAAATATTGAAACTTCGTTAGCTGATTGGGAAAACTTTTCTCCGATTTTGTCAGAGGTTGATGACAAAATTAAAAATTTTAAAACTAAAAGACTGAAATTGATAACTAAAACTTACCTAATAATTAATAATTAGAGTTTGCGTATGGAAACCCTATTTAAAGTCCCTACAGATTATTTCGTTTACGGTTTGTTCGGGAGCAAGTAATGAAAGGGGTATTCATAATTCTGATGTTGATTACGGTTAGTCCAAATATCTTAATTCTGATGCTGATTCACCAACGCCAAAACAAATAAGCCGAAAAATCCAGACCTCCATCAACATAGATGCGTTTTCTCAAAGGTTGTCTGAATTCTTTTCCAAAACTTCCCTCCGCTGCAAAAAAAAATCATCCTCAATAATAGAAATATTGCCCGATCGTTCCCTATGAGTATAGGTAATCAAAATATTGAACCTTGTCATTTTCTGAAGCTCAAAAAAATTAGAGGATAATGAGGTTGCATCCCCTCAAAAACCGCGATAGGATATACATATTGGCAGTTGTTCGCCCCTACGCATGATTTTTTATTCAACAAAAAAAAGTGAAACAGATTTTTATTTGCTCTCAAAAATGCCTCCTGACCAAAAAATAAGGTCTCAAGCCTCCCCTTTCAATGGGATGAAAAAAAATCAAGTTCAATATTTCAATTCCGATGCTTTCCTGTGGAATGCTCCGCAAACAGGCAGAGGTACTGATAACTGATAACTGAAATGACCCTGAATCAGCAGATAAAGCGCAGGACTCCTTCTTGAGTTTAAGTTGCACTTTTTCATTTTCTGAAGCTCAAAAAATTAGAGAATAATGAGGTTGCATCTTCTCAAAAATCGTGATAAGGTATATAAAATTTTAGTCACTCGTCCCTAAGCATGACTTTTTATTCAACTAAAACCTAGGAAATATAAATTATATATGTAAGGTTAGAACATATCAAAAGCTCAAAACTCAGACAAAGCAAGCTTATTCCTTCGCACACCTTAAGCTCAAATCAAACAGGCAAATCCTTCCTCGGCTTAAACCTCTCAACCTCCCGTAACTTCTGATAAATCTCCAACTCCTCCTGACTAGGCTCCTTCGGAGTCACAATCTTAATCTCCACCAACTGGTCTCCACGCTCACCCCTCCCATCAGGATACCCCTTACTCGCAAGCCGTAAACGTTGACCAGAAAAAACCCCCGCCGGCAACTTCATCTTCACCCAACCATCCAAAGTAGGCACCTCAATATCCCCACCCAAAACGGCCTCCACAGGAGTAATAGGTAACTCACAAAAAATATCCGGTCCATCCAACTGATAAAAATCATGAGGAGCGATCGTAATCTTCAAATACAAATCTCCCCCACCAATACCCTGATTTTTCAGACGAATTCTTTGACCACTAACCATAGCCATCGGCATATTCACCTCTATCGAACGCCCATCCTCCAAACGTATTTTTTCAACCCCTCCCACATAAGCCTTTTCCAAAGGTAAAGTTAATCTAGCCTCAATATCCTTTTTTACTTCCCGCTCTGTTGCCTTATAAGTATTCTTTTTCTGACCAGAACGATAAACATTAGAAGTCTGAGTTTTTGGAATTGTCGATTCAACTGGAGTTCTAACTTCACGGCGACGACCTAATAGTTGGTCTACAAAAGTATTAAAATCTGAAAAGTCACTAACATCTGAATTTTTTTCATTTTTTCGCCCATTTTCATCACGATTATCCCAATTCCTAAAATCAGGAACTCGTATCCCCACCCTACCCCCAATTCCTTTAGGTTTCCAATATCGAATAAACTGATCGTATTCTGTTCGTTTTTCTATATCTGATAAAATATCATAAGCTTCATTAATATCTTTAAATTTTTCTTCTGACTCTTTATCACCAGGATTTACATCTGGATGAAACTGTCGTGCCAGTCTCCTATATGCTTTCTTAATTTCATCCACCGAAGCATCTTTAGAAACATCTAAAATCTGATAATAATTCCGAAAATTTTGCATCTGCTAACTTAAACTTATAAGTTTTAACTATAAATATTTTCTATAACTTTTTGAGGAAAAACGGTAGAATACTTAAGACTTCTTACCTTCTCACTTTTCGAGAAAAATAATAGAAAGTCACTAATTTACTTAGGAAATTCTCCAATATTTATAACTCATTCACGACAATAAATTCACTTTTAATTTTAACTATATCTTGCAACTAAGCAAGAAACTATCTCCCGTAAAATCTAAAATAGTTACAACCAATCATCATCATCATTCCAATCATCACTCTGATAATAACGATTAGGTCTATTTGGTCTGTTATAACTGACTCGATCCGAAGACCTACGATCTATCCTATTATCATAATCATAGCGTTCCTTGCCCTTGCGGTCCTCTCCAGAAATACTCCGACGCACAGATCCAAAAAAATCATCATCCTCTGAATCAGAAGTATAAATTGAAACTTCACGATTCAAATCGTACAGAGCATCCTGTAAATCAACTCCCACCTGATCGATACCACGCTCATCATCCCTCTCCAGACTATCCCGTAACTCTCTAATCAACATCTCAATCCGTTGACGACTCCTAGCAGCAAATTGCATACCATAATCCAAGGCCACCTCCCGGAGTTGTCGTTCAGCTTGAAAGGCCAAAGCTTCTGCACGATTACGCTTTTCCACTTGCTCCCTTCTTAGTCTGTCTGTTTCAGCAAATTTTTCAGCATCCCGAATCATCTGACTAATTTCTTGCTGAGTTAAAGTCGATGCTCCTTGAATAGTAATACTTTGAGCCCTACCAGTAGTTTTATCCATTGCAGTCACCTGCAAAATACCATTAGCATCAATATCAAAAGCCACCTGTACCTGTGGCACACCCCGTGGTGCAGGAGGAATACCCGTCAGCTTAAATTTTCCCAGAGACTTATTCTCTGCCGCAATTTCTCTTTCTCCCTGAATAACATGAATCTCAACAACAGTCTGGTTATTTTCTGAAGTAGAAAAGATATCAGAACGTCGTACCGGGATAGTAGTATTTCGAGGAATAAGTTTTTTCATCACCCCACCAATAGTTTCCAATCCAAAAGATAATGGGGAGACATCCAACAGCAGCACATCTCGTACATCCCCAGCTAAAATTCCCGCTTGAATAGCAGCTCCCACAGCCACAACTTCATCAGGATTAACCCCTTGATTTGGTTCTCTATCTATTAGAGAGTAAACTAAATCTTGGACAAAAGGAATCCGAGTTGAACCACCCACTAATACTACTTCATCAATCATAGAAGGACTAATACCCGCATCTTTTAATGCCATTTTCACAGGGCGTCCTATTCTGGGAATTAAATCCCCACAAAGTCCTTCAAATTGAGACCTAGTCAGCCTAGTTTCTAAATGTTTAGGGCCATCTTTTGTGGCTGTAATAAAGGGTAGGTTAATCTCAGTCACTCCGACCCCAGATAATTCTATTTTAGCTTTTTCCGCAGCCTCCATCAGCCGTTGTAATGCCTGGCGATCGCTTGTCCTTAAATCTATTCCTTCTGTCTCTAAAAATTGTTCTGCTAACCAATTTACTATTCGTTGGTCAAAATCATTACCCCCTAGTTGAGTATCTCCACTCGTGGATTTAACTTCAAATACTCCATCTCCTACCTCTAATATTGATACATCAAATGTACCTCCACCCAAGTCGAAGACCAGAATTACCTGATTATCTGTATTCTCTAATCCATAAGCCAAAGATGCAGCCGTTGGTTCATTCAGAATTCTTTTAACTTCTAAACCCGCAATTGTCCCTGCATCACGAGTGGCCTGTCTTTGGGAATCATTAAAATAGGCTGGTACGGTAATTACTGCCCCTGTAACTTCTTCTCCCAAATAGCGACTTGCTTCATCTGCCAGTTTCCGCAATATCATTGCTGAGACTTCTTCCGGAGCAAAATCTCGTTTCATCCGAGGACATTTAATTTTGACATTACCATATTCATCCCGGCGAATTGTATAGGGAACCCGCTTTGACTCTGGAGATAGTTCAGAGTATTTACGTCCAATGTATCGCTTGACCCCGTAGAAAGTGTTCTGAGGATTCAGAACAGTTTGTCTTCTGGCCATTTGTCCTACTATTCGTTCTCCTTCCTTAGTGAAGCCAACTACAGATGGAGTTGTCCGCATTCCTTCTGAATTAGCTATCACTATGGGTTTTCCGCCTTCCATGACGGAGACTACGGAGTTTGTTGTACCCAGGTCTATGCCGACTACTTTGCCCATGCCTTAGTTTTCTTTATTCTGTCCTTTTGTTGATTATTCTATCGTGTCAAATTTCTCAAGCTTTGAGGATAGCCTCACCCTCTGAAAAGAAGGCATAAGACCAGAAGCAATAGACAGGAATAATCAAATATATTTTTGCCTTCTGTCTGCTTATAGAGTTGAAAACAACTAAATTTATTTATGAATTATGGACTAAGGTTAATTTTTTTAGAGAAACAACTATGCTCAAGAATTCCTTGCTAACACCCTCAAATTTATTGAATTTATGGGGTTTGTATTCTCCTCTCTGGCTCCTTATTCCTTATTTGGCCTTTTTTTCTATAGCTACATACTTAACTTAGATTTATAGATTTAATTTTTTTTGTGCTCGCCTCTTACCCTTAGTCTGTTAATCTTAATCTGTTATCGATATTCAAGAGCAAATTTAAGTATGTATTTTTAAATTTTATTAAGATACTTAGATTATATTACTAATTTTGCTGTAACATTACCACACTTATCTACTTTTTGTCAAAAGTATATATAACAAAAATTGAGGCAAATGGAATTAAAAATAACAAATGAGATGTTGCTGAAATTTGTAACAACTTGTAAAGTTATAATAATAAAAAAGAAGTAAATTGAATTAAAGAGGTTTTTACCAAATAAATGCGAGTTGCGATCGCGGGAGCGGGACTAGCCGGTCTTTCCTGTGCCAAATATCTAACAGACATGGGTCATACTCCAATAGTCCTAGAAAGAAGGGACGTTCTAGGAGGTAAGGTAGCAGCCTGGAAAGACGAGGAAGGAGACTGGTACGAGACCGGTCTACATATATTTTTTGGAGCCTATCCAAATATGTTGCAGCTATTCAAAGAACTAAATATAGAGGATAGACTGCAATGGAAACAGCACACGATGATTTTTAATCAGCCAGAAAAACCAGGAACATACTCTAGATTTGATTTTCCTGATATTCCAGCACCTTTGAATGGAGTAGTGGCTATTCTCCGCAATAATGATATGCTAACCTGGCCAGAAAAAATTAGATTTGGTATAGGTCTGATTCCAGCTATGCTTCAAGGCCAGGAATATGTGGAAAAAATGGACAGATACACCTTCTCGGAATGGTTGAAAAAACAGAATGTTCCTCCGAGAGTAGAGAAAGAAGTATTCATCGCCATGTCAAAAGCGTTGAATTTTATTGGGCCAGAGGAAATATCCTCAACCGTAATCCTCACGGCTCTAAACCGCTTCCTCCAAGAAAAAAATGGCTCTAAAATGGCCTTTTTAGATGGTTCGCCCACAGAGCGATTATGTCAACCTCTGGTAGACTATATTGCTAAGGGAGGTGGAGAAGTAGAGTTAAATGCACCACTCAAGGAATTTTTACTGAACGATGATGGTAAAGTCAGTGGATTTCTAATCAGAGGATTAAATGGAGCACAAGACCGAGTAATAACTGCTGATGCTTATGTATCAGCAATGCCAGTCGATCCCCTAAAAACAATGTTACCCAAACCGTGGCAGCAGATGGAATACTTCCAAAAGCTCAATGGTCTTGAAGGTGTACCAGTAATTAATCTACATCTATGGTTTGATCGCAAACTAACAGATATAGACCATCTACTGTTTTCACGCTCACCTCTACTAAGTGTCTATGCAGACATGAGTAACACCTGTCGTGAATATGCTAATCCCGATCGTTCCATGTTGGAATTAGTATTAGCACCCGCCAAAGATTGGATTAATAAATCCGACCAAGAAATAATCGCAGCCACAATGGCAGAGTTGGAAAAATTATTTCCCCATCACTTTAAAGGAAATTCTCCAGCTAAGTTGTTGAAATCTCACGTTGTCAAAACGCCCCGCTCTGTATATAAAGCTACCTCCGGTCGCCAAGATTGTCGCCCTTCCCAAGTAACACCAATTGCCAATTTCTTCCTTACAGGAGATTATACTATGCAGCGCTATCTAGCCAGCATGGAAGGAGCTGTACTTTCTGGAAAGCTTACAGCGCAGGCAATTACGAAGGCAAGCTCCGCTAACGCTTCTACTCACCTTGAATCTCATGCAAACTTGCAACCAACAACTCCAAAGCCAGCAAAGAATGCTGCAACGGTCTAAATCTTCTCAACGCATGACTCGTTCATCCCTGGTATCACTAGAAGAGTCTTATGAGCTGTGTCGTAAAGTCACAGCTACCCACTCTAAAACTTTTTATATGGGTACTCAGTTAATGCCAGAAGTTAAACGTAAGGCGATATGGGCAATATATGTCTGGTGTCGTCGTACAGATGAACTGGTCGATGGACCCATGTCAAGTTCTACAACTACAGAAACTCTCCAAGAGTGGGAAAAACATCTAGAATCTATCTTTGCTGGCTATCCACTAGAAGATACAGATGTAGCTTTGGTAGATACTCTATCCAGGTTTCCTTTAGACATACAACCATTTCGAGATATGATCGCGGGTCAGCAAATGGATCTGTACCGCAGTCGCTACGAAACATTTGAAGAACTTGAACTTTACTGTTATCGAGTGGCAGGTACAGTTGGTTTAATGACTATGCCAGTTATGGGAGTGGAGCGATCGAGTCTGACTGCTCCCTGGAATAGAAATCAACAGATTAAACCTCCCACATCAGAGGCGATCGCTTTGGGAATTGCCAATCAACTTACCAATATTCTACGAGATGTAGGAGAGGATGCTCGTCGGGGTCGGATTTATCTTCCTCTAGAAGAATTAGCTTTGTTTGATTATACTGAAGAAGATTTATTGAATGGTGTAATCGATCGACGCTGGCGAGAATTAATGAAATTTCAGATTAACAGAGCACGCAAGTTTTTTGTTGATGCAGAGAAAGGTATTAGGCGTTTGAATCCTGATATTCGTTGGCCTGTTTGGTCAGCTTCTATGCTTTACAGTAAAATTTTAGATGCTATTGAGCGCAATCAATATGATGTGTTCAACCGTCGAGCTTACGTTTCTACCCCTCGAAAGTTAGTATGTTTACCCATAGCATTACTTAGATCGAAAGTGTTATAAGTTTTTGATTTTTTTCTTATAACATAATAGTTAGTTTGAATCATAGAGATTAAGTGAATTGCAATATGAGGTAGAGCTAAGTTTAGCTACAAACATAGTCGTTCCAAGCTTAATTAAATATCAAAATCATGAAACCTATAACTAATTAACTCAAACCTGTCTTGTCTTAGTCAAAAATTAAACTATAAAAAGAGCCTTTGATTTATCATTAAATCGAAGGCTTCAAAGTGACTTTATAAACTTATTAAGATTTTATAGATATAGCTACAGTTCCTTGTACAACTATATCTACAATCATTTTAACTTGATAGTCTAATTTACTTTACTTGTTTGTTTTCTTAAGAATTACTGGTAGCTGCTAAACGCTGCTTCAACTCTGCTAACGCATCTGCCCAACGGGGGTCTGGCTGAACTGCATCATTTCCGCTAGAATTAGGAGTACTACTGGTAGTTTTAGATGCTCCTTTATCCTTTTCACGACGAGACTTTTTCGCCTTACCAGTGCTTCTGCTGGCTGGTTTTGACTCATCCTCAGTTTTTTCTGACTCGCCCTTATTCTTAGAGCGTGGCAAAGCCTTTTCAATTTTCAAAGGACTTTCTTTAAACTGATAACCATTGTACTTTTCGATAATTTGGTCAGCTTGTTCATCATTTTTGACTGTTACAAAGCCAAAACCACGGCACTTACCAGTTTTACGATCTGTGATCAATTTAGTGCTCACACTATCACCTTCTTCGGCAAAAACTTCTTGCAGTTCTTGACGTTCCATTACTTCTTTAGGTAGATTACCTATATACAAACGAATTGACATACCAATTTCCTCCAGACTTTGACTTGCTTAATAACAATAAAACAAAAACTTTGTTGACTGAGATTGACTGAACACAAACAAAAGAAGAGGGCGCTCAAAAAAAAACTGCTCCTGACTCTGAAGTGCGAAAAACCTGAGACAAATATTACTATTTACCGTTCTACTCAACTTACCCAAACTTACCCAAAAGGGTTTTAGAGCTAGCTTCCTGCTTTGCTGACGCAATGCTGCGCGAACATTGAATACCACTGACTGCAGTCTGTAACTTATCTTCGAGAGCAGGCTTAAAATCGGCGGGAACTCCACCTACTAAAATCTATTAATCTACTATGAAAACTTTGCTACTTGATATTTTCCGGACATTCACTTAAGGTTAATGGATTTCTCAATCACCTTTTTACAAGCCACCTATTCTTAAGAGTTTTGTACAGGGTTTCAAGCCTTAATCTAAATTAAATTAGCTTGATTTTTGCTTTTGTGTACCCTAGCAGACAATCAGTTTTTTGTCAAGATTTATTGAGATTTGTCCAAATTTATCCAAATTGTTTAACTTCAGTAGTTAGCCCTTAATAAAAAGTGAAATGATCTCCCATTTTTTAATTTGGTTAACTTTAGCAGATAATGTGATTTTATCAGGTTGTTTTTAAACTTTTTAGTCACCACTCAGTCAACAAGGCTATAGGTCTTGCTAAATTACTTCTTTTTGATATTGATTTGCTAAACGCTTATAACCCTAACTTATAAATATAACTTTAAAGCCTGCTAAATTCAAGCAACTCAATTACTACATAGTACATTTATTTTTAGTATACTCCCTACTATTGAAGACCAACTCTTAACCATAATATTTACCTTATTTTCCAAGCAAACCGGAAATGTTCATATTAAATATTTGATTTTTTAACAGACAACATTATATCTGACTAGTATAAACTTATCACAACCCTAAGTCAATAATCTACATATTTTTGAAAAATTTGGCTACCAATATTTTATTACCAAAAAATTCGGTTTAAAGCCCTATCCTAAAAGAAAAGCTCTATATTATCATCAAGAATGGCTTGAATTTTCTGAGTGTTTCATTAAGATTAAAATTAGGATTGACATACCAAAATCCAAAGTCTTAGACTAAAGATACATCAAGATTTATTGATCGTGACAATCAAGAAAAACATACTTGACATATTTTATATAGGAGTTGTCTGTTCAAGATAAGATTCACTAGCGCTAATGCTAAAAAGCTAGAGAAAAAATGACGTTATATTGTCATGGCAATTATGAGAATAGAACTCAAGCTAAGGAAAAGGCAAGTTAAATTAGAATAATCACACATAATACCGCAAGTATGCGAAAGTAAAGAAAAATCTAATAGCTAAACTATTAAGCAATGTCCACTTATAAGATCGCGAAGGTTCTTAATTAAAAAAAAAGCAGCCGTAATAACTAGCTGGCAGAAATTACTATGTTGGGAGATTGACACTTACCATGCAAGAATTTTAGCCGACAATGAATTTTAGAACTTTGCTGCTGATTAACTAAACCATTATATATATACTACTAAAACTATACTTACTATTAAATAGGATAAGTTTATACATTTCAATAGACGTAATATCTCTACAAACTAATACAAGCCTACATCCTGAAGTTACTTTAGTTAAGCAAATTTAAATTTATAGCTAAATTTAACATTGTTTGTTTAATAGTGCAACCTTTCTTTACATAATCTGATAATTAAAATCTGCCTACATATATCATATAAACTCCCCATATAGAAAAAATACAAGCTACAATAGTTGACCAGACTGGATGGCCATTATTAAGAGATTTACCAGAATCGCCTTTTAAGTTATGGATATCTATCCAAGGAATAGCCCCTCGCCTCCACCAACCAGTAACAGTTATAGACTTACCAACAAGATCTCCATGATTCGTGATCGTAGGCCATAAGTTACCAACAGGACCTAATTGAGAAGAATAATGTAACTTTATCAGTCCTTGTGTTGTTTGTAGAATCAAATCTTGTCCCAAGAAGTTACTCATGCCACTCTTACCGAGAAGTTGACCTTTAAACTGAATTAAATGACTATCTAATGGCAAAGCTTCTAAATCAGTTAATAATTTTAACAAATCAGGATTATACAAAGTTTTGCTTGGTTTAATATCGGGGAAAAAGTGATTAATCCTAATCAAAATACCAATACTAAAACCTATGGCTAAAGAGCCAACTAAAATCGAAATATCTCCCCATAACCAATCAAGTCTCCAAAGACCAACAGCAGAAGAAATTCCACCTATTAACCAAAATAAGCCAGTAAAAAGTAGACCTATTAACATTCCGAAAAAAGGCGCTCCCTGAAGTAAAAGTTTCTGTAAATTAAAACTTGGTGTAGTTAAATATTTCTCTTGTTGATTCCTACTTAACTGATTTTTTTCAATGGCATTAGCATTAATATTTTCTAAATTCAGCTCAGTCTCTAGCTGCCAAAAATTAGCATATAAAGATAATATTTTTAACCGCTCACCAAGCAAAGGATGGCTATCATTAATTGCCAACCAATGACGATATGGGTTGACAATATCCCAGTTAAAAATTGATTCAAAATTACTATGTGAACAAACACTACCAAAAGTAATAGTTTGATTTATTCCGACTGGCATTAAGAGTTCAAAACTTTCTAATAAATTTATAATTTTGCCTTGATTTTGTATATCATTAGCCATTCCAATTGTAATTTTAAGAATAGCTCGTGTCAGACCATTAGGATTTCCTGTTAAGTTACAAGCAAGGCGATCGCTATAATAGACTCTTCGACGAGATAACCATAAAATCGGCAATTTTAGCAACCAATATAAGCCATAACTAGGAGTAGAAATTATTGCAGCGAATACTCTAAAACCGGATACTAAAATAGGTAAACAAGATTTGATGAATTCTGGTAAAAAATCAGGTAATCCGCGCTCAACAAAATCTAATACCCAATCTGCCCAAAAAGTTAATTGCCAATAAATAGTGTAAGGAATTTGAAGCATCAAAGTAGCTATAGACATTAACCAAAAATCTCCATTTTTAACATGACTAATTTCCCTGGCATAAATAGTGGCAATTTCATCTTCTGCTAATTTATCTAACAATCCCTGACTAACAACTATTCTGAAAAAACGAGGCAACCATCCATAACTGAATGCTATAGGAACATCTATTGGTAAAATCTTTAATTTAATTTTTTGTATTTTTCGTTTTTGACAAAAGCTACGGAGTAGTTTATTGGCTTCTTTACTGTAATTAATTAGAGTTGTTGTTGGTAAATTTTGGAGACCATAACTAAGGGTTAATAACCCATCAATTAACCAGGGAGAGAAGATAAATAATACTGTCAGAAAAATTATAAAATTTCGAGTTGGGTCTCGGTAAAAAATTTGAATCGGTTGGAAATAAGGCAGCCAAACTAGGAAATCATTAGTAATATCTAAAGTCAATTTTAATATAGTCAGACTTAGCCAATATAGACTAGCACCCACAACTATTTTTTCTAGCCAGAAAAGAGTTAAGTTAGGAGATTTAAGTTGACGACCTCCTTTTGCTCTTCCAGCTTCACGCCATATTATTTTTGGTGAGCGATCGCCTGTATCTGTAGGAATATTTGTTGATTTTTTATAGGGTTGATTTGAGGGTTTTGAATTGGAGTTATTAATTTCTGTTGATAAAGGTTGTTTTTGATTTTTTTCTGTATCTATATCATTTTGATTTGACTGATTATGTTTGACAATATCTGAGGGTTGACTAGAATTTTTTACAGAGTTATTTATGTTCGATAAATTAATATTTTTTTGAGATAGTTTTTGATTATTTTTTGCCGAGGCATTTTGCTCTGAAGTGGGATAAAATGGAACAAATCCTGTTTTAATATTTTGTTGTTGATGTGGGGGAGGTAATGGTGGGGTTTTAGGAGTAGGAATAGTTAATTTTTTAGGATTTTTTTGCGGATATCGCTTTAATAATTCTTTGAGGTTACGATGAGCAAAAGTTTGAATTTCATCATTAGAGATTTTTGTTAAATTACGGCATAGGGTAATGGCTTTATCTATTTGTTGAGTTCGTTCATAAGCTACTATTAAACCCATATTTGCTTTTAACTTTTGCTTCAGGGGTTTTTGTTGAGAAATTATTTCTAGATGAGCGATCGCCTGTGAATATTTTTTTTGTTTAAGAGCAAGTAAGCCAGCTTTTAGGGATGGTTTTTCTGGTAAATAACTATCTGTAGCAGAGGGTGTATTATCTATCATTTTAATTTTTGATATTAATATTTTGGATAACTAATTAGTCACCTGCAAAAAGTAGAACCACTTTACCCATTTATTATTTTTATGTCTTTCTTTAATTTGAAATTTGACTTAAAATTTGCTAGCTCTACTCACTCTTTTTTAGTAATAAGCATTTTCTTTCTGAAGGAAAGCTAACATAAATGGAATACTGCCTCTTATACTAAGGGTGAAAAAACAATGCTTTTCTTAGGTGAGAAAATTATTAAGTAAGTAATTAATACAGGTAGAATGACCTTTTTGATAATTATTAACCACTTAATGTGTTAATTATTTATATTTTCTTTTGTGGGTTTAATACCCCACAGTTAAGAGGGGTGCTTAAAATTTTTTGGGGTTATAAGATAGGGGCGTGACCTGTCGAAGAATATCCATAAGGAATGATACCAATTCCCATGCATTAATGCGATACTTAGGTAACACTTCAGTTATTAAGTAATTAAAAAAAATAGAACATTTTTTTTACTAATTTTAGCTAAGCTAAATGTTAATTATTCTTGTGTTTACTTCCCCTCCTGGGAGGGGCTAGGGGTAGGTCCCATACTCAAGATACGGGTTGAAAAGTTTTTGATAAATGGTATTAGACCTTATGCCTTCAGCATAACTGCCTTCTGCCTTCTTCAATTATTTAAGTTTGCTGACGAGAAATTATAAACATTCACGCCTTTTTTGTTTTCATTATTCCCAATTTTCCCAGTAACCGACCTAAATAATGTTTCCAAGTATAAGGTTTAAAGACAATACATCTTTTCAGATGGGGAATCCAAACTCTATGTTTATTACCATTTAAGTTAATTAAATAAGCAATATAGCAATCCTATTTTATTCGTGTCAAAAATCTTACTGCTTTTTAGGGAACACTTAACTGGGAACAGAGAACAGGTAAGAGTTTCAGTTTTTTTATTTACTTTTTGATTTGTCACGACCTATTTAGGATTGCTATATTTTCTATATTCCGGGAATAACCATGGAGAATTTTAACTGGTTCAGCAAAGGCATTAATAAAACAAAATCTAGCATTCCATTCACTAGGCAAAGGGTAGATTCTTGAAGAGGAATTGAGCAAAACTTGTGCGAAAGATGTTTGGTCACTTTATTCAATAGTAATAGACGATCGCTAATAGCTGAATTATTACGTTTATATCCCGATAAATCAAAGTATTTATCAAACAATATTACTACTGTCTAATTGTATAAGTTAATATCTTTATTAAGCTAATTAGGGTTTGCGCTCAAAAGTCTTTTAGTAGGGGTAGAAGACAACCCACCCCTAACCCCTCCTAGGAGGGGAAGACAGGAGACAGGAGACAGGACTTAGGGGAATTATAGAGGAGGTAGGAGTAAGAATTGTCCCTAGAATTTTCTGCCCAACTCTTGCCCAAAATGCGCTCCTTTTTGACCTTGAGCAACCGAAAAGTTGGCACTTTTTTCAACCTAAAATAGCTAAAACCTTTATCTATCAATGCTTTGAGTTTTAATCAGCAAGCCCTAATTAAAAAACACTTAAAATCAAAACAAATTAACTTAAAACAATATTACTAATTTTGGCAATTAGACACCACTTATAGATCGAAAATTTTTCTTACAGTTCTGTATAGCTATATTTCTGCATTACAGGCTGACAAATTACATTAATTTTCTGTATTTCTTCAGCATTTAGTTTTCCCTGTAAATTGCTAGCTCTCGTTGTATTAATAGGTCTGTCAGTCCTGGTTCCTCCTGCCAAATATTTACCAGGATTTTTTTGATAAAAATTCAGTAAATCATCGCTCCATTCAATTTCCAAAAAATTAGTTATTTTCGCTAATGTTTCTTTTGTATTTTGGATTAGATCTTCATATTTAGACTCTAAAACATCAAATCCATGATTCTTGAGCAAAATCGGGTATTGGTTTTTATATAACCAATAAATTCCAGCTAATTCAACTTTAGATAATTGAGATAGATGCCAATTTTCTAACTCTTTACCAAAAAAAGGTTTGAGTCTTTCTATTTCTTTTATAACACATCGATCGATCCAATCTCCTTGTGAATTAACTAGATTGAGCATCGAAGAAATAGTGCTATGAGGATTTCTAATCGGCCATATTATTTTTGAATTAGGATAAAATCTTTTTAAGAAATCTAGTTTATGAGAATGTTCTAGGATCTTAAAACATGAATAATGATGGTTAATCTTATTAACTGCTAGTCTTTGAGCTGAGGGAAAAGGATATGGACTAGGAAATTCTGTTTCGTCTACACAAGTAATTTGAGGATGTGCATTAAGAATGGATAGTAATAAGGTTGTACCACTTCTTTGACAACCAAAAATAAAAAATAAATTCCCAGAAAATATTGGGCTAAAGTATCTTAATGTAATTGTATTTCTGAGATGATACTTAAATTGTGAAATCATATTTGAATTATATTTAACTAAACATTAATATCGTCAAAGGTCGTTGAAGAAGGAGACAGGAGACAGCTATACTGGAGACAGGAGGAAAATTACATGGGGATTCTCACCCCAAGTAATGCGTGAACACGACCGTTGACGGTGGGGTATTAAACCCACAAAGAAAATGATAATTTCTATGGACTAGCTAGACTTTTAAAGTATTCTATTCAAGGGGTGAAATTATTAAATTAAGACTATACCATAGGTAAGTATTTCCTACGGAATGCTGCGCAAATAGCTCTTAGTAGTCAGCACTTCCCTGCGGGATGCTACGCAAACAGCAAATAATAAATAACTCCTTCTAAAGTTGAAGTAGCATGCTTTGGCAGTAACTTTTAATTCTCTCTAAATTTTTCAATTACTTTTACCTCTTCCTCTCATCAATAGCTGATACCAAATTGAAATGAAGCTGTATAGAATAATATTTCAAGCAGAATTGACCGCAGATACGCGTAAATAAAGATAGTAGCAATTAATGAATTTCATCATTCTATGCAACCTGATATCAAACTGGTATGATAGCTGAATGCTTATTACCATAGTCATCATATTTTAGGTATTAAAGTAGTCATACAAAATTAATTACACATACTCTAAAGCTAAAAATATGAGGTTGTGCATAAAGAAAATGTGGGAGTTTTTTTGCTTGATTGAGTATTGTTTTTTGTCTTCTTAACATATTCTTATTATCATTTTCTTTGTGGGTTTAATACCCCACCGTCAACGGTCGTGTTCACGCATTACTTGGGGGAGCGTAGACGCGGAGCGGCCCTTCGTTGACTATCCCCATGTAATTTTCCTCCTGTCTCCAGTATAGCTGTCTCCTGTCTCCTTCTTCAACAGTTGATTTCTGGATGAATAGCGATAATGTGCATGAATTGGCACAAGAAATTCTGCTGCTGTTATGGACGTGCAAAAAAATACAAATTTGATTCATAATGCCCATGTTCATGCATATCGAAACCTAGCATAGCTACATCGCTCCTTGGAACTGGAATGACTTGATTATTTATCCCACACTTTGCGCTCTGCACTACCAAATATGATGCTGTAAAAATTACAGAGAATAAAATTAGGTAATTAATTTTGCTTCAGCACTTAAATTGTCTAGGCAATCCAAGGTAAGTCAGAAGTAGAAACCGAACTACAACTAAACTAATTATTCTCAAAATTATTAATCTGAGTGAATATTATTATCAACTATTTAGAGCTAATTTATTAAGTAAATATTAACAGGCTGAATTCCTGGCAATACAAAGGTTTTTGGAGTTATATCCCAATAACGCCTAAATTCCTGAGAGTTAGATGACATAAGAGTTTTAGCTAAGTTTACAAATCAGCTCTTACATATCATCTAATTTTTACAAATAACAAATCAATGCATCAAGTAAGGTGAAAAACAGAACATTTAAGTATACTTGAAACAAAAACATCTTTTGACAGGCAGATTTAGCATGAAAACAATTGTGAAGATTAAAAGTTCATAATTAAATTAACGCCAAAATCAAAAACAGCTATTCTCCTGATAATTTAGAATTAGAAAAAACTTGTTGAAATTACTTTATGACCCTGAAACTATACAATACCCTAACTCGTCGCCAAGAAAATTTTGAATCCCTAGAACCAGGCAAAGTTAAAATGTACTGCTGTGGTGTTACAGTATACGACTACTGCCATTTGGGCCATGCTCGTTCGTATATTGCCTGGGACATAATACGTCGATATCTAATGTGGCGGGGCTATCAGGTACGATATGTGCAAAATTTTACTGATATAGATGATAAAATCCTTAATCGGGCCAGAGAAACAGGTACTTCTATGGAGTCGGTGGCCGAACGCTTTACAGAGACTTATTTTGAGGATATGAAACGGTTGAATGTGCTAGAAGCAGACGAATATCCTCGGGCAACCCAGACAATAGATGGAATTCAGCAGTTAATCAATGACCTGGAAAAAAAAGGTTTTGCCTATTCTGCGGGAGGGGATGTCTATTATCAGGTGCGGGAATTTACCGAATATGGGAAATTATCTGGCCGTCGCTTGGAGGAAATGCAAGCTGGTGCAAGTGGCAGAGTTGGAGGAGAAAATTTAGAGACCTCTAAAAAGAAAGACCCATTTGATTTTGCCTTATGGAAAGCAGCAAAACCGGGGGAACCTGCGTGGAATTCTCCCTGGGGAAAAGGAAGACCAGGTTGGCATATTGAATGTTCTGCAATGGTGCGAGAGTGTTTAGGAGAGACTATTGATATTCATGGTGGTGGGGCGGACTTAATTTTTCCTCATCATGAAAATGAAGTTGCCCAGTCGGAAGCAGTAACTGGAAAGTCTTTAGCTAAATATTGGTTACATAATGGCTTTGTCACAATTAATGGGGAAAAAATGTCAAAGTCCCTCGGTAATTTTACCACGATTCGGGATTTGTTAGACAAACCTGTAGACCCAATGGCTGTAAGAATGTTTGTTTTGACTGCCCAATATCGAAAACCTATTGATTTTACCCCTGAAGCGATCGCTTCTGCGGTAAATGGTTGGAATACGATTAAGGAAGGTATATTATTTGCTTATCAATATGGTTCTCAGTTGGGATGGGAAACGCCAGAAAAAGTATTATCTGAAAAGACAAATTTATTAACTTCTCAAGTTGAACAATTTCAGAAAGCAATGGATGATGATATTAATACTCCTGGTGCTTTAGCTGTTTTATTTGAATTAGCTAAGGAGTTACGTCGAGAGGGTAATATATTAGTACATGAAGGTCAGACTGAAACATCTTTAGAGGAGTTACAAAAACAATGGGTAACTCTTGTAAAGTTGTCACAAGTATTAGGTTTAGAATTTCAACCAAATGCAGAAATTAATGGTGAAGTTGGAGGTTTAAGTGATGCTGAAATTGAGTCTTTAATTCAGCAACGTTTAGCAGCAAAAAAAGCTAAGAATTATTCTGAAGCAGACCGCATTAGAGATCAACTGCAAAGTCAAGGTATTAAACTAATAGACCAACCTGGTGGTGTAACGCGCTGGCATCGAAATTAGTTAATTTACAGCTTATTCGGTGGTTTATGAAGTACAGTAGGGAGCAGGGATTAGGGAGTAGGGAGCAGGGAGTAGGGAGTAGGGAGCAGGGAGTAGGGAGTAGGGAGTAGGGTAGGAAAGAATATAGTTTTTCTAATCCTGAGTATCTTGTTAAATCAGCTTTGATTATTTATTTGGACTCTGAACTACTGTTCCACATTTATCATTTTCTTTGTGGGTTTAATACCCCACCGTCAACGGGGGTGTTCACGCATTACTTGGGGGAGCGAATCCCCATGTAATTTTCCTCCTGTCTCCAGTATAGCTGTCTCCTGTCTCCTTCTTCAAATGGAATATGGAATCTGCTGTATTTACAACAAGGAACAAGTTGGTGTTTGACTGATGTTGATGATGAACCGTAAGACAGAGAAATACTTTTCCCACTATTCCCTATTCCCTATTCCCTATTCCCTGCTATACAACTAAAACTAAGCCAGACTAATGTCAAATTTTTACTCGACAAATTATTAATATGAAACCCGAACAAAGGATTTCTATTTCCCTATCTAATATCGTATTAATTATTAGCAGTTTTTTACTACTAATTCTACTATGGCAAGTGCGAAGTCTAATTGTACTTTTAATGGTGGCAGTAATTTTAGCTGCATCAATTTCACCATTAGTAAACATCACAGAAAAAATGAAATTCCCCCGTTGGTTAGGGGTAATTATAGTTTATTTAACCCTCATTTCTGGATTGATAAGTGTAGCTTTAACTATTGGTCCACCAGTATTAGATCAAATAGAAAAACTCTTACGCCAATTACCATTATTTTCTGAAAGCATCGGCGATATTTTTGAAGATTTTGTAAGTTCTTTAAATCAAAGTCCTCCTGATTGGATTAATCAAATTTTTGATACTAAATCTGTCGCCAGTTGGGTAATTCGTTCTAGTCAACAATTATTACTACGTTCTTATAGTTTAACTAAAGGTGTATTGGGAGGAGTAGTTAGTTTAATATTGGCTTTATTTATTTCAGGTTATATGTTAGCAGATAGCAAAACCTTGATTAATGGTTTAGTAAAACTTTTTCCTCAACCTTGGGATAAAAGACTGGAAAATCAAGTTGTTCCTGTTACTCAAAGAATGGGAGGTTATATTAGGGGACGTATCATAGTTTCTGCCATTTTAGGTATAGCAACTACCACTGGTTTAGGATTTTTAGGATTGAAAGATTTTTCCCTAGGTTTAGGAGCAATAGCTTCTGTTACAAACTTAATACCT
The DNA here is from genome assembly GCF_010692685.1 of Okeania sp. SIO2F5. Lineage (NCBI taxonomy): Bacteria > Bacillati > Cyanobacteriota > Cyanophyceae > Oscillatoriales > Microcoleaceae > Okeania > Okeania sp. SIO2F5. The sequence goes on from NZ_JAAHGU010000018.1 coordinate 45,850, forward strand.
TTTATTGGTCCAATTTTAGGTGCTATCCCGGCTTTAATTGTGGCTATTGCTAAAGGTGGATGGTTATTTTTGTGGGTAATAATTTTGTATTATATTATCCAAAATGTGGAAACTTATGTACTCGATCCTTTACTGGTTGGTTCCTCTGTTGGAGTACATCCTTTATATCAATTACTATCAGTTTTAGTGGGGATTCAATTATTAGGAATTATCGGCGCTTTGATTGTTCCACCTTGGTTCGCTGGAGGTGCTGCTTTGGTAGAAAATTTATATTTAAAACCTAAATTAGAAGCAGAAAATATGCAGCCTCTAGTTACGAATAATGGCGATCATAATTCACCACCCGTGACTTCTTGATTTGAGTTTTGAGGTGTTAAGTAATAGGTTGTAGTTTGATAGATAAAAATTATTGCTGTAGCTGATGATTCTTTCAGACAATCAATCTGAAAAGAGCGCAAATTAACTATCAACAGACTTTCTAAAATCTGCTAACTTTTAACTTTAGTTGATATTTCAAAAAAATTGGTAACATTTGTCGCCGACGCGGGTTCCCACCGCTATTCCTTAGTTTCCCGAATTACTACTCCCTACTCCCTAGCACCTCAGGGCTATTTTATTCTAAACTGTGCCATTTTATGTATTGACGAAACCACATTATTTACAGCTTGAGGAAATTTATCTTTCGCTGTCTGAAAATCAATAAATTCATTGTCAAAATCTAGAATGAAATGACCCTGCTAGAACCTACGGACGTTGCATGCAATGTCCCTACCTAAAACAAACGAATTTTGTACCTCACGCTTTTTGGGAATTGCTATATTAAATATGGGGATTTAAAATTCATAAATTGGTAGTGCTAAACAAGTAATAATTTTTGAATTTTTACTCCTAAAAATTCAATTCAAGGAATATACTAACCAATATCCTTACGTCTTTCGGACTACCCATAAATTTAGCTCTTCCTATACCAGCACTCCTCGTAGCGGTTGTGCAGAAAATATCTGAGAATTAGTATATCCTTGAATTGGAGTAAGACTTTCAGGCTTTTTACGCAGAGTAAGAAAGTTTTACAAATAATTTAGGATTGCTATATAATTGAAATACTATAGTAATTTCAAATAAAAATGAAACACTTTTTAGGCTGAAAGTCTTTCAAGGCAAGAAATGCTTTTCTCAATCTAAACTTAAATGACTATATATTTTGTTTGCCATATAGTATTAAACATATTTATGAAGATAGTCAAGAAGATAAATCCATAAATTTTAAGTATAGCAAGTAATATAATATAAAAGTAGCAAAGATTGACAAGGATGAGGATGTGGTCAAGAAAGTATTTTGCTCTCTGAATAATTATGCATAGTTCTATATTGTGATCAAAAGACAGCTCTTAACTAGGGAAAATCAGGGGTAATAAATAGTTTTTGGTATCCTTCTCCCGCAGAAAAAAAATGTAACTCTGTTCAAGAAAATTTCGAGGCATGTGGAATGCCGATATTATTTCACAAAGAAGGAAAAAAATGGTGAAGATTCTCTTAGTTGAAGACAATGAAATGAACCGGGACATGTTGTCTAGGCGTCTCATGCGTAGAGGTTTTGAGGTAATTATTGCTGTTGATGGAATTGAAGGTGTCGAGATGTCTAAATCAAAATTACCAGATTTAATTTTAATGGATATGAGTTTGCCAGTTTTAGATGGGTGGCAAGCAGCAAAAAAAATTAAAGATAACTCAGAAACTAGCCATATTCCCATAATAGCAATGACCGCCCATGCTATGGCAGGAGACCGAGAAAAATGTATTGCTGCTGGATGCAATGATTATGATACAAAACCAGTAGAACTTCCCAGATTATTAGACAAGATCAAAAATCTTACAGGTAAAGAACCAAGGAAATGAAGCATGGCCAGGGAAAGATACTGGTTGTAGATGATAATCAAGTCAACCGAGAGCTTTTAGTACGACGACTTAAACGAGAAAGGCATTTAGTCACTGCTGCGATTAATGGGTTTCAAGCTCTAGAAATAATACAGTCCCAACCGTTTGACTTGGTACTACTAGATATTATGATGCCACAAATGAACGGTTATGAAGTCCTCGAAACTCTCAAGTCTGACCCTAAACTACGGCATATCCCAGTAATTATGATTTCAGCAGTGGACGATATTGATAGTATAGTCCGCTGTATTGAATTGGGAGCAGAAGATTATTTGTCCAAGCCTTTTAACCCTATACTGCTAAAGGCGAGAATTAATGCTTGTTTAGAGAAGAAAACATTTCGGGACCAGGAACGGGCCTATTTAAAGGAATTGGCTGAGGAAAAACAAAAGTCAGAAAGGTTACTATTAAATATTTTACCTGAAGCAATTGCCCAACGCTTAAAACAGGGAGAGGAAACTATCGCCGATAGCTTTAATGAAGTAACAGTTTTATTTGCAGATTTGGTAGGGTTTACCAAAATATCGGCCAACTTATCTCCCGCCGAACTGGTAGAGTTACTCAATAATATTTTTTCTGTTTTTGATGAATTGGCGGACAAGTATGGACTAGAGAAAATCAAAACTATTGGTGATGCCTACATGATAGTGGGTGGACTACCAGTTCCAAAAGAGGACCATGCAGAGGCGATCGCAGATATGGCCCTTGAAATGTTAACCAAAATCCAGGAGATTTCTACAAAAGAAGGTAAGTCTTTGCAAGTTCGTATTGGTATTAATACAGGAGCAGTAGAAGCAGGAGTTATTGGGACAAAAAAATTTGCCTATGACCTTTGGGGCGATACAGTAAATACAGCCCACCGGATGGAGTCTCACGGTATAGCTGGTGTGATTCAAGTTGCCCAGGCCACTTATGATTGTTTAGCTGACAAATACAGATTTGAGGAACGAGGAGTAATTGATATTAAGGGTAAGGGTAATATGAGGACTTATATACTTCTGGGTAGAAAGGAGTGAAATAGTTCAACAATATTTTCTTGAGATGGGAAGATGGGGGGATGGGAAGATGGGGAGATGGGAAGATGGGGAGATGGGGAGATGGGGAGATGGGGAGATGGGTAGTAGTAAAAACATAAATAATTAACACACTACTAGTGCAGGATGGCGGAAATAACTGACCAGTTACAAAATCCTAAAACAATTACAAATAAATACTTTTGAGTTTTAACTTTTGACTGTCTTGAGTGCGTCTTACATTCTGGAGGGGCTGTGTGCGGAATTACTTCCGCACTTTATACGCCCCGTAGGAAACCTCGCCAATTAGCACTCGCTTTTAACTTCCGCGTAGTGGCACTAGCTAATAATTATTCAAAAGGTTATTCAACCTATATTAATTATTTAATAATTGAAGTTTAATCTAGAGTGTAGCATTAATGCATGATAATTGCTATGAATTGGCAATTAATGTTGACAGTAGTTTGTGACTTTTAGGTATACCAGTCGAAGGAAAAGTTAGGACAGATCGACAACTTAAAACTCAGACAACGTAGGATTTTTACTTCTTCCTTATTTTTTCTTCCTTCTTCCTTCTGCTATAACAGGAAACAGAAATTAAAATTAAGCTTTACTTTCTGACTATTTAAGAAATACTATCAAAAATTGATCAGCTTACTAGTGAGCGACTAATTACTATAAAATATAATTGTCAACCAAAAAATAAACTAGAAAAAATGTTATCAACTACAGAAATACTGATTGGTGCTAAATGGTTTGGTATTGCTACTATTGGATTTTTTATTCTGACAATTATTGGCTTTATTTCCAAATGGGGATTTAGATTTAGATTAGTCGGAGTAACAGGTTTTATGGGGGTGTTAACTGCTGGTTTATTTGGTTTAAGTTTAGGATTATTTACTCGTGTAGAAATTCCGGGAGCAGTTCCATATTCATTGGTTTATGATAATGGCGCAACTCAAACGGTAATAGCTGTTCCTAATACTATTACAGAGTCAGAATTAACAGCAACAATAAAGCAAGCTGCTGGAGATTTATTTTCTCCTGGTCGCCTGGGTGGAAGTGGTCAATTAACTATTAGAATTAGAACAATTATTCATCCTGAAGCGGGAGTTTCAGAACCGCTTTATTTAGGGGAAGTCAAACGTTCTCTTTCTCAACGGGAAGATGAAAATCTAGATATTAAAATATTTCCAGAAATTTTGGCAAAGTTGGAAAGTTATGGCGCTGCGCGCAGGCAATAGGCAACAGCGGTGCGACCCCGCGACGACGCCAGTCGCAAGGGAATGCGCACCAAGAGAGGCAACAGGCAACAGGGGGAATAAAAAGCTTATCATATAATACTTTTACCTATTGGACACCTCCTGCAATTTGTAAATATGCCAGGGTACATTGCTATATCAGAGTCAAAATTTGGAAAGTGAGAGTTAAAAGGTAGGGGAGTGTGGGGAGAAGTAAAAACATTAATAATTAACACACTACTAACTAATAATTATTAAAAAGGTTATTCAACCACAGTTGTCAATCAATGTTGGGGAAAATGCTGTCTAAAACTTAACAGTCTTAAGGAAAGGTTAGGACAGATAGACAGCTTAAAACTCAGATAACGTAATACCCTTTCAAGGAAGTTAATGGAAGTTATAAGTCAAAAGTAAAAAGTAAGATTTGATCAGCTCAAAACTTTAATTATGCAGTAATTTCATAAAATTATTTAACATTTAAAGTTTGAAACTATTTGTGAAATATTTAAAGTGAATTTGATATAAGATTTTTCCCTCTTCCCTCTTCCCTCTTCCCTCTTCCCTCTTCCCTCTTCTTTCTTCCTTCTTCCCTCTTCCCTCTTCCTTCTTCTTTCTGCTAATTTAAGGAGATTTTTAACAGATGGTAAAACAGGGAGATTTATTAAAAAGATTATTCAATGCTTTTAAGCCTTTTGAACCTTTGAAACCTGGTAGTCCAGTATATGTTGATTGTCGGGAAGTTCGTGGGGATGGAGACGTTATTATAGATTTAGCTGAAAATATTAAATTATCTGATAATAATACCTATCAACTTTATGCCGGACATCGAGGTGCAGGTAAATCAACGGAACTTTTACGATTGAAAGAACATCTCGAAAATAACGGATATTTTATTGTTTATTTCGCTGCTGATGAACAGGATATTAATCCAGAAGATACAGAATATGCTGATATTTTGTTGGCTTGTACAAGACACTTATTAGAACATTTGAAACAGGCTAATCCTCAGCCTTTACTTGATTGGTTAAAAGGGCGGTGGGGAGATTTAAAAGATTTAGCAAATACGGAAATATCTTTGGAAAGTTTGGTAGTTCAATCACAAATTAGTCAGTACGCTAAACTTACAGCAAATATTAGAGCGGAACCAACATTAAGGAGAAAAATTAGAGACAAAATTAATCCTTATACTGAGAGTTTAATTGAGGCTCTGAATAGTTTTATTCGTGATGGTAAAAAGAAACTTAGTTCTGGTTCTGAACTGGTAATAATTGCTGATAGTTTAGACCGAATTGTGCCAATTGTTCAGCCGGACGGACGTAGTAATCACGATGAAATTTTTGTAGACCGCAGCGCTCAATTGAAGGGATTAGATTGTCATACAATTTATACAATTCCTATTTCAATGGTCTATTCTAATCAGGCGCCAAATCTCAAAATTGAATATGACGACCCACAGGTTTTACCAATGATTATGGTGGAGACTCCAGAGGGGGAAGTTTACGATTTGGGAGTCGCTAAAATTAGGGAAATTATTGATAGACGAGTTAGTGAAGTTAATCCAGATTTATCTTTAGAAACGGATGTATTTGAAAGTCGAGAAGTTTTAGATAGATTTTGTTTAATGAGTGGGGGTCATGTCCGGGATTTAATGTTATTAATGCAAAGTGTAATTAAACGTGCCGGGGGTAAATTACCGATTTCTGCCAAAGTAGTACAAAGAGCTATTACGGAGGCAAGACTTCCTTATAAAAGATCGGTTCAACAAGAAGAATGGCAAATATTAGTTAATGTTTTTCGTTCTAAAAGTATATTAAATAATCAGCAACACCGGGATTTATTGTTTAATCGTTGTTTGCTGGAATATACTTTCTTGGATGAGGAGGGAGAAAAGCAAACTTGGTATGATGTTAATCCTTTAATTAAAGGAGTTCGGGAATTTAAGGAGTTGTTGTAATGAAGATTTAAATAAGTCAGGAGTCAGATTTAGATCCCCCCTAACTTCAGATCCCCCCTAACCCCCCTTAATAAGGGGGGGACTGCTTCAAAAAGAGGAAAAGTGCTTAAAAAAGGGGGGAATTCTTAATAAGGGGGGGAGTTTCAAAGTCCCCTTTTAAAGGGGAATTTAGGGGGATCGTAAATGTACTTAATCTTTATGAGAAATGCGATACTCAAATAAATTAATTTTACCCACCAGAGAATTTTTCATCACAGGATTTATCGAATTTAATTTATAGGGTATAAGTTTCAAAGTCCCCCTTTTCAAGGGGTATTTAGGGGGATGATAAATGTGATACTAAAATAAATTAATTTTTAACCACCAGAGAATTTTTCATCACAGGATTTCTCCAATTTATAGAGGGAAGGTTTCAAAGTCCGGAACCGCTTAAAAAGAGGGGAACTGCTTAAAAAGGGGGGAGGTTTCAAAGTCTCCTTTTCAAGGGGTATTTAGGGGGATCGTAAATTTACTTCATCTTGATGAGAAATGTGATACTAAAATAAATTAATTTTTAACCACCAGAGAATTTTTCATCACAGGATTTATCGAATTTAATTTATAGGGGGGAAGTTTCAAAGTCCCCCTTTCCAAGGGGGATTTAGGGGGATAGTAAATATAACTCATATTTATGATAAATTTTATGCTCAAATAAATTAATTTTGACCCACCAGAGCATTTTTCATCACAGGATTTATCGAATTTAATTTATAGGGGGGAAGTTTCAAAGTCCCCCTTTTCAAGGGGGATTTAGGGGGATCATAAATTTTTATCCACCAAAGAATTTTTAATAACAGAAATTTTAAAATTTATAGCGGTTTTTACAAAAGTAGATTACAAAACTTCTGCCTTCTGCTTTTAAGCGAAAATCTCTATATTTTATGTTAATGAAAATTACTATAAGGAGTTGCTGCAATGAAGGGAGAAAAAGTTGTTTGGGAAGAGGATGTACAGTCAACTTTTGCAGAGGAATATCAAGACCTATTAAATGTTGTTAGATTTATTGAAGGTTTTGGTTTATTGTTTGTAGAATGTTCGCCTCCACAGGGAACGGAAATTATTGAAAAAATTCGGCAGGATATTCCCCAAGAAAGGGTGGAAGTTTTGCGTTTGGATAAGACTACTTATAATTTTTATAGTTTGGTAAAAGATTTGCCAAATTTAGCAGAGATTGATGTTTTGTTTGTGACTGGTTTGGAATATTCTCTCTATCAATATGAGGAGGATATGAAGGAAAAGGGTTGGGATAGTAATGAAATTATTTCTATTAGTAGAAGGGGAGTTCCTCCTGTTTTGATTAATTTGAATCAGCAGCGAGAAAGATTTAGGGATGATTTTGATATTTGCTTTGTGTTTCTGTTACCAAGGTTTGCTGTAGATTACTTTATTAAACGTGCCCCAGATTTTTTTGATTGGCGTTCTGGGTTATTTCTGTTTCCTATGAATGAGGAATATTTACGACAAGAATCTTTAGATGTTTCAGCAAAAAAGTTAGATGATTATAAAGAACTTACAAGGCAAGAGCGTAAGTATGTATGGTTGAGAATTAAAAGTTTGGTTGATGATGAGAGACTTCCTGTTGAACAAAAAGCTAATTTGTTGGTGATTAAGGCTTTATTGGATAGAAAGTTTCAGCACAATGAAGAAGCAATATTAGCTTGTGATGAAGCATTAAAAATTCAAGCCAATAATTATGAAGCCTGGAATAATAAAGGTGTTGCATTAAAAAATTTAGAAAGATATGAAGAGGCAGTTGCTGCTTACGAAAAAGCTCTAGAAATTCGACCAGACTATTATCATGCTTGGCATAATAAAGGCATTGCACTGAGAAATTTAGAAAGATATGAACAGGCACTGACTGCTTATGAAAAAGCTCTAGAAATTCAACCAGACTATTATCATGCTTGGTCTGGTAAAGGCATTGCATTAGAAAATTTAGAAAGATATGAACAGGCACTGACTGCTTATGAAAAAGCTCTAGAAATTCGACCAGACTATTATCATGCTTGGCATAATAAAGGCATTGCACTGAGAAATTTAGAAAGATATGAACAGGCAGTTGCTGCTTATGAAAAAGCTCTAAAAATTCGACCAGATTATTATTATACTTGGTCCTTGAAAGGCGTTGCACTGTTTTTTTTAGAAAGATATGAACAGGCATTTGTGGCTTATGAAAAAGCTCTAGAAATTCAACCAGACTGTAATTATACTTGGTTCTTTAAAGGCATTGCATTAGAAAATTTAGAAAGATATGAACAGGCAGTTGCTGCTTATGAAAAAGCTCTAGAAATTCAACCAGATTATCATTATGCTTGGCATAATAAAGGCATTGCATTAGAAAATTTAGAAAGATATGAACAGGCAGTTGCTGCTTACGAAAAAGCTCTAGAAATTCGACCAGACTATTATCATGCTTGGCATAATAAAGGCATTGCACTGAGAAATTTAGAAAGATATGAACAGGCACTGACTGCTTATGAAAAAGCTCTAGAAATTCAACCAGACTATTATCATGCTTGGTCTGGTAAAGGCATTGCATTAGAAAATTTAGAAAGATATGAACAGGCACTGACTGCTTATGAAAAAGCTCTAGAAATTCAACCAGACTATTATCATGCTTGGTCTGGTAAAGGCATTGCACTGAGAAATTTAGAAAGATATGAACAGGCAGTTGCTGCTTATGAAAAAGCTCTAGAAATTCGACCAGACTCTCATTATGCTTGGTATAATAAAGGCATTGCATTAGAAAATTTAGAAAGACATGAACAGGCACTTGCTGCTTTTGAAAAAGCTCTAGAAATTCAACCAGACTCTCATTATGCTTGGTCTGGTAAGGGTAATACCTTTTTACAATTAAAACTGTATCAACAAGCAATAGCTGCTTTTGAAAAAGCTCTAGAAATTCAACCAGACGATGAAAATTATATTATTTACCTTGGCTTAGTTAAATATGAAATGGGAAAGATAGATGAAGCTATAAAAAACTGGCAAACTGCAATTGAAATAAATAACCAAAATGTAGAACTTCAATTAGTAATAGGAGTTGCATTGTATAAAAAAGGTGAAATTTCAGCAGGTTTAACAATAGCAGAAACAGCATTAAAATTAGACAAAAGTTGGGGAAACTTGCAGCGGCTCAAAAAAGAAAATTGGAGCGATAAACTATTAGCAGATGCAGAAAAATTATTAGAAAATCCTCAGATAAAAATATTACTATCTCAGACAGTTGAAGAAGAAAGAAGCAAGAAGAAAGAAGCAAGAAGAAAAAATGGATGGGAACTCAAACCCCAACCAATTATAAACACCCTGTAGACGGCGGAGAATTAAACTCAAAATCAAAAGATAATTCCGCAACAAAAACTCAACAATAAACCATCAATCCCACATTCCGCACCACAAAATATAGCAACCGAAGAAGGAGTCAGGAGACAACCCACCCCTCGCCCCTCCCTCTCCCAGGAGGGGAAAACAGGAGACAGAATTTTAGAAGAAAATTATAGCTGCCGTGATTGAGTCATCATCAGAGCAAGTATTTATGCGTAAATTTTTTACTCGGAAGATCGATGAACGAAAAAAGTATTGAGATGATTTGCATAGTATAAATACTTACCAAGCTACAGATTCATATACTACTTTTAATGATACGCTCTTGAAGTTCCGAATGTGGGATCAATATTACTTGTTGAAAAAGGAAAAAGTAGTCGTAGGTTGGGTTAAACCAATTTGGGAAAAGAATGTTACGAATAATAAGAGCAATTAAAAGACTTTATAGGAGATGTCCATTGGATGAAAAAGATAAATTGTTACCTAATAAATAGTATCAAAGCTATTCATTCTGACTCCTGACTTCCCCTCCCAGGAGGGGTTAGGGGTGGGTTGACTCCTAAGAAATAACCTAGTTATTTGTAGCAAATATTGATCAAGTTGGTATTAAACCACAGTGCAACTCAACACAAAATTCTATCTACATATTCTGTGCTGCGGATAAGTTCCGAATATCATACCTCAACCAAACCTACTAAAAGTTGGGGAAACCTGCAACGCCTCAAAAAAGGGTGGTGGTGCATAGTAATGGTAGAGAGAGTGTGGGGAGATGGGGACCCACCCCTAACCCCTCCCCCTCCACCGGAGGGGAGTATGGGAGAAATTAAAAAATATATATCTTCAACCAAAACCCATACAGGACTACCCAAAAAAGAACTGTGGGGAAATAAACTATTAGCAGATGCAGAAAAATTATTAGAAAATTCTCAGATATAGCAATGTGCGCTGGCATATTTACGAATTCCAGGAGGTGTCCAATAGCTAAAAGTCTTATATTATCGGCAATTTATTCCCTCTATTGCCTTCCGGAGCTGTTACCTGTTGCCTGCGCGCAGCACTATAAAAACTTTACCAAAAAATTGTGGTCTAAAGTCTCCCCTTTTAAGAGGATAAAAAAAGAGAATATTCCTGATGTCAAACCTCCTGATTGCAGAGTTACTGTTAACGCAGTTCCTCCGTTAGGAGGCTAACTGATAACTGAAATGACCCACCGCCTTCTGTGAGATTGTACGTTACGCTACTGAACTGAAATGACCCACCGCGTTCTGTGGGATTGTACGTTACCCTCGCGCTCACACACCCTACTGAACTTCTGACTTATGAATTATAACTTCTGACTTCCGTGAAGAGCATGACGGAGGCTTTAGACCAAGCTTTTTGTTAAAAACTTGCATATACTTAAGTAGAATTAACTAAAAGACTCCTGATGATTGGCTAATATATAATACCCCACCGAATAAGTAAAAACATTAAATAAATCTAAAATTTTAGTATCATCTAGTCATCATGTCAACCCTCATTCCTTGTGAACCAAAATATCTAGAACTCAAAAACAGTCTCATCCAAATACGAGACCTAGAAGCCGCCGTCTCCATACTAAACTGGGACCAAACCACCTATATGCCCACCGGAGGCACTTCTGCCAGAGGACGACAAATAGCCACTCTCAAAGAACTTGCCCATGAAAAATTTACCGACCCATCCATAGGTCAACTCCTCCAAGACCTCCGCCCTTACGAACAAAGCCTCCCCTACGACTCCACCGAAGCTAGCCTGATCCGTGTTACTCGCCGAGACTACGAGCGCGCCATCCGAGTCCCTTCAGAATTCATGGCCAAATTTTGCCAACATCAAGCTACCGCCTACGAAGCATGGGTCAAAGCCAAATCTCTCAAAAACTTTTCCCTAGTACAACCATATTTAGAAAAAACATTAGACCTAAGTCGAGAACTAGCTTGCTTTTTCCCTCACAAACATATTGCCGATCCTCTCATTGACTTTGTAGACGAAGGCATGACAGTTTCCATACTTCGCCCTCTGTTTCGCGAACTACGCCAAAAATTATTACCCATAGTAGAAGCCATTACCTCCGGCCCACCTATCAATGATTTTTACCTCCGCCAATATTATCCAAAAGAACAACAACTTAAGTTTGGACGTACTGTGACAAAGCATATTGGCTTCGACTTTCAAAGAGGCCGACAAGACGAAACGCCCCACCCCTTTACTTCTAGCTTTTCAATTGGGGATGTTCGTATTACCACTCGCGTGTATGAAAATAACTGTACCGAAGCTCTATTCAGTACAGTCCACGAAGTAGGCCATGCTCTCTATGAGCAAGGTATTGCCCTAGAATTAGAGGGAACGCCCCTTGCTGAAGGAACCTCAAGCGGTATCCATGAAAGTCAATCCCGATTATGGGAAAATATGGTAGCTCGTAGTCGATGCTTTTGGGAATGTTTTTATCCCCAACTACAGGGTATTTTTCTCAAACAGCTTAGTTGTGTTTCTGTTTCGGAATATTATCAGGCTATTAATAAGGTTGTTAAGTCACCCATTCGTACTGATGCTGATGAAGTAACCTACAATCTCCATGTAATGATTCGATTCGATCTAGAGTTGGCCATGTTAGAAGGGAAATTAGCTGTTTGTGACCTTCCCGAAGCCTGGAATGAGCGCTATAAAAAAGATTTAGGTATAGTTCCCACTAATGATAGTGAGGGAGTCATGCAAGATGTGCATTGGTATGGTGAAATGATTGGCGGAATGTTTCAAGGCTATACTTTGGGTAATTTAATTGCGGCTCAAGTTTATGAAACTGCAGTGAAGTCTAATCCAGAAATTACTGTTGCTATTGAACAAGGTAATTTTACTCTTTTGCATAAATGGTTAAAGCATAATATTTATCAACATGGTCGCAAATATACTGCGAAAGAATTAATTGACAGAGTAACAGGTAAACCTTTAAGTATTGACCCATTTATTCGTTACATTCAAAATAAGTATAGTGATATATATTCTGTTAAATTAGCTCTTGTTGCTTGAGGGAAAGCAAATTTAAAATAAGGAATTGAAGTTAAAATTATTTTGGAAATAATCGAAATATAGCAATTCCCAAAAAGAGTGAGGTACAGTTGTTTTTCTTTTTTTCCGTCCCCTTTTTCTCGAATTACTACTCCCTACTCCCTAACACAAACGAATGCGCGTACCTCACTCCTTATGGGAATTGTTATATACAAATAAGAAATAATAATTTTGGATATTAGTATAAAAGATGTTAATATTAGTTAGGGCTTGCTGATTAAATCTAAAAGGATTGACATATTAAAGACAAGTGCCTTTTTGGGGCTTTTAAAAAGTACCTGGTATCACGTCTAAAACGCTCAAAAAGTTAGTATTTTAGGCGCATAGTTGGGCAGAAAAATCAAGGGACAAAACTTAGCTCCTACTTCTTCTAAATTCCCATTTCTCCTGTCTCCTGTCTCCTACCCCACCAAAAAGACTTTCCATACGCAAACCCTAATTATACAGTTATGATTAAATTTTTAGTCCCGCTCAATTTCAGCTAAAACTAGAACCGCAAACATCAGCAAAGTTATTGAAGAGAGACCAGGATTTTCAAACCAAAACTAAGTAATCATCACAATAATATTATTATGCGTATCCCTACTATTACTGCTCTATTAAGTTTAGTAGCTCTGTTTACTTTTACTCAAGGCAAAGCTGTTGCTTCCAAGAAAACAGAATCTTTAGTAACAGAAAAAGAAGAAGATTTAACTAGCAAGTCTAATTTAGAGACTTCCACTTCTGGTGAAAAAAATACTAACAAAAATAAACTGTGGCAAAGACAGAAAAATCACAACTTTCGGATACCCTTTATTGGTGGAAATATCAGATTTTTAGGTAAACCTGCTCAACCTGAATTATTCTCTAAACCATTCTATTCAGGTGCACCTAAAAAACAGAATAATCAAAAGAATATATCACAGGGTTCTCGAGGCGCAGAAGTCTGGGCAGTACAAAGACGTTTGCAAGCTAGAGGTTTCGACCCTGGAGCTGTAGATAGTGTGTTTGGTACTCGCACCAAAGAAGCAGTAAAAGCTTTTCAAAAGTCTGTGGGTTTAAGTGTAACAGGTATAGTTAATGAAGCTACTTGGACATCTCTGGGTAAACCCTCATTTGCCTCTCGTCAACCCACTCAAAGAGAAAAACCATCAATCTCAAGGCAAAACCCACCCATCCAAATAGAAAAGATATTAGCAAAAGGAGACAAGGGGTCTAAAGTTAAAACCTTACAAATTCGTTTAGAAACAATGGGTTTTAATCCGGGTCCAATTGATGGTTTTTTTGGAAGAAAAACCACAGGGGCAGTTAAAAAATTTCAAAAATATAAAGGAATTAAGGTTAGTGGTATAGTGGATCGAAAGACTTGGGAAGCTTTCAGCGAGAAGTAAAATACTCAAACTTTTACTGTCTTGCAATAGACTGCTTATCTAACCATAATTTTATCAAAAATATGCCCACTTTATATAAAGCAATCAGCGAAAAACTAAAAATTGCTGATTGCTTTGTTTTATGTATGAATTTATTAAGTAGGTAGGTAAAATGATTTTTATATTTACAACTAATACCAAATCGTATTTACTAAAGCAACATTTTAAAAAATTAAGGTATGTGCCTAGAGAGGACTTGAGTATTGAAATAATTAGTAGCTAATAACTGAATTTTACATCAAAAATACAATATATTGCAGGTTTATGATGTACAGATTATCCAATTATGATTTTAATAAATGAATATTATTATTCTACCGTTAGACATTACTTACTTGAAAAGTACTGTATTTGATTTTCTGTTCCCTACTTACAAATATTAAATTAATTTTGCACAGGTACTTACTTTTTCTGTTCTAAATTAGTGGTAAACAATTAATAATTCGCAATTAACAATTACCTTACATGAAAACTATAGAATTGAATAAAATGATTTTTTTCTGTTCTCTTAGTCGATTGGATATGGCGAGGAGACCCGAAGAGTGTAGAGCAGCTCCGCTTTTTCCTAGGTCATGCTAGCCAAATATGTCGGCGATCGCTTTAGCTACTGGGACTTTAGCAAAAAATCAATTAAAAATAGCCTTGAATCCTTACTGTGTAATTCTTTAACGTCAAAATAGCCTATTTATTGATATATCTAAGTTTTCCTGCGGAATGCTACGCAAAGAGCCATTTTTAACCTGTTGATGTATTTTCCTTGCTAATGTTGAATTTGAAGCCATTTTCACCGTCAACAATATCAAAGTCCCGCTACTCTGTAAGAGCTGATTTTTCAACTTAGCTAAAACCCTTATTTCATCTAACTCTCAGGGATTTAGGTATGATTGGGCTATAACTCCAAAAACCTTTGTATTGCAAGGAATTCAGCCTCTTAATATTTACTTGATAAATCAGCTCTAAGATCCGAAGCCATGCATGGAAAATCCATTTTAGGGATTATTTTATTCTTGCTGACCCTGGCATTAACTATTTTACATGGGTCACTAACAGATAAATATATACAAAATCATCAATTATCAAATCAGATAAAAAAAGGTACAATACAGCAAATTTATAATTTAGACTTAGAAAATTCTTACTTTTATCAATCCCCAGAATTACAGTTTATAGAACCCCAAAATTTTCATAATACTCAAACTGTTATTCCTAGAAAAAATCAATCCAGACTGAAAAATATATCAACTTCCCCATCTCAACCTACCTACGAAGCAATTGATATTTTGTGGATATTACTTTGTTCTGGGTTAGTATTTATCATGCAACCTGGATTTATGTGTTTAGAGTCAGGACTCACCAGGTCAAAAAATAGCATTAATGTTGCTATTAAAAACTTCACTGATTTTGGTATTTCAGTTGCCTGCTTTTGGAGTTTTGGATTTGCCTTCATGTTTGGGTCTTCATCTTCTGGAATAATTGGCCATAGTAAATTTTTCCTGGCAACCAATCTACAACCTTTTGACGCAGCCTTCTTTTTATTTCAAGCAATGTTTTGTGGCACAGCTACGACTATCGTTTCTGGTGCAGTAGCTGAACGCATGAAGTTTGCCTCCTATCTATTTGTCGCCTTCCTAGTTTCAGGTCTGGTCTATCCCATATTTGGTCATTGGGTTTGGAATGGAGTTGACACTGGTGTATTAATAGGTTGGCTTGGGCAAGGTGGTTTTGTTGACTTTGCAGGTTCGAGTGTTGTCCATAGCATTGGTGGATGGGTTTCTCTCGCGACTTTATTAATTATTGGTCCTCGAACAGGCAGATTTCCTCCTGGTCGTCCACCAGAAAAAATTCATGGTTCTAATTTACCCCTATCAGTTTTGGGGGCAATGCTAATTTGGTTTGGTTGGTTTGGGTTTAATGGTGGAAGCACCCTGGTATTAAATGGACAGGTAGCGGGCATTATTGTGAATACTCTTCTTGCGAGTGTAGGAGGAATGTTGACTACTCTTGGCGTAGGTTGGTATATCAGAAGAATACCCAGTGTTGAACTACTAATTAATGGTACTCTTTCTGGTTTAGTTGGCATTACAGCAGCTTGTCATGCTGTTACAGCTTTTTCTGCCATTTTCATTGGTGTTATTGCTGCCATAGTCACTATGTTGGTAGAGCAAGCTTTAGAAAAAATTCGAGTCGATGATGCTGTTGGAGCTATTCCAGTTCACCTTGGTGGAGGTATTTGGGGAACATTAGCAGTAGCTTTTTTTGGGAAGGCGGAGGTTTTAGATACTGGTCTTAGTTTTAGCCAACAATTGACTGTTCAGTTATTAGGAATTTTTGCGGCTTTTCTATTAGGATTTTGTTTGGTATATCCAATTTTATTCATTACAAATAAACTTTATGTTTTCCGAGTTTCACAAGCAGATGAACATATCGGTTTAAATGTTTCGGAGCATTGGGCTAAAACAGAAATATTAGATTTATTTAGAGTAATGGATTCTCAAGCTCGTACACAAGATTTAAGTTTGCGAGTGCCTGTAGAACCTTTTACAGAAGTAGGTCAAATTGCAAATCGCTACAATCAGGTAATGGATATTTTGGAGGAAGTTACTGCGAGAAATGATGCCATTATCAAAGTAGCAACAGATGCAATTATTACTTTTACTAACCCAGAGCTTGAGATTATTAGTATAAATCCTAGTGCCTCGGCAATTTTTGGCTATGAAAATCAAGACTTAATAGGGAGGTCTATTTATCAAATATTTGACTTTACTATTAATCCATTGACTATGGAAAAAATGGATACCAAACATTTATTAACTGAAGTAGAAGAATTAACTGTAGAAACATTAAAACTATGGATTAATCCAGATTTGATATTTTATCAAAGTTTAGAAATTAAAAATTATTGTTATGTGTTTGATTTGCAAGATATTCAACCGGAAAATTGGCAATCTTTTTTTCCTAGCTTTTTGCATTTACTAGAGGAAAATTTAGTAGATATTCAAACAGAGTCGGAGCTACAAAAAAAAAGCGATAAACAACATTATTATATAGAACAACTGATATCTAAAATTGCTGACAGTGGAAACCTTTACGAATTAGTTGGTATCCGTGCAGATGGTTCCCTATTTCCCATGGAAATTGCACTCAGAGAAGTAAAATTTAATCAAAAAACTTTCTACACAGGAACTTTTAGAGATATTACAGATAGAAAGGAATCAGAAATAAAGCTCAAGGAAAATGAGCAAAGATTTCGGAGTTTATCTAGAGCTACCTTTGAAGGGATTATGATTCATGAACAAGGAAAAATTGTAGAAATAAATATCGCTGCTGCCCAAATGTTTAGATATGAATTATCAGAAATGATTGGAATGAATACCTTTGATTTAATAACCCCAGAATATCAGGATTTCGTATTAGAAAAAATTGCTTCTGGATATGAAAAACCTTATGAAGTAGTTGGAGTAAGAAAGGATGAGTCTACTTTTCCTTTAGAAATAGAGGCTAAAATATTTTTTTATCGTGGTAATAAAAATAGAGTAGCGGCCTTAAGAGATATTACTGAAAGGAAACTAGCAGAGGCAGCATTGCGGGAAAGTGAGGAAAGATTTAGATCTGTAATGGAACAAGCTGCAGATGCTTTTATTATCTATGAAATGAATGGCAAAATTTTTGATGTTAATCAAAGTACCTGTAAAAGTTTGGGATATAAACGTGAAGAATTATTGAATTTATATATAGAAGATATTGAGGTAAATTTTTTATCAGAAAAGATGTCTGAAAAGTGGCAAAATTTAATTCCTGGTACACCAATGACTATAGAGGGAATTCATCGTCGCAAAAATCGTACAACTTTTCCAGTAGAGATACGTTTGGGTTTATTAAAAGCAGGGAATGGTAAATTAATATTGGCTCTTTGTCGTGATATAACTGAGCGTAAAAAAGCAGAAGCAGCTTTGCTCCTAGAACAGGAAAAGTCAGAAAAATTGTTGTTAAATATTCTGCCGAAACCTATTGCTGATAGATTGAAAGAAGGTGATAGTACAATTGCAGAAGGATTCGCAGAAGTTACAGTTTTATTTGCAGATTTAGTAGGGTTTACTGAATTAGCAGGTCGTGCCACTCCTCAAAGATTAGTTTATTGGTTGAATGAGATTTTTTCCAGGTTTGATTTATTGGCAGAAAAATATGGTTTGGAGAAAATTAAAACTATTGGTGATGCTTATATGGTCGTGGGTGGGTTGCCAGACCCAATGGAAAATCATGCTGAGGCGATCGCTCTAATGGCTATAGATATGCTGAAGGAAGTAGCCCATTTTGCTAATGAACAGGAACAAAACTTTAATATTCGTATTGGTATAAATACTGGCCCAGTCGTCGCTGGTGTTATTGGACGTAAAAAATTTATATACGATTTATGGGGTGATACTGTGAATATTGCTAGTCGTATGGAGTCTCACGGTATACCAGGTGTTATCCAAATAACAGAACAGACCTATGAGATTTTACAGCACAAATTTTTATTTGTGGAACGGGGATTTATTGATATTAAGGGCAAAGGTTACATGAAGACTTATATTTTGCAGGGGAAGAAAGAGTTATAATAAAAAATTGTCAGTCATTGCAAAAATTTCTGATTTGTGTGTTATATTAAAATTATGCGGATGTGGCGGAATTGGTAGACGCGCTAGATTTAGGTTCTAGTTTCTTCGGAAGTGGGGGTTCAAGTCCCTTCATCCGCATTTAACTGAAGAAGGAAGAAGTAAGAAGGAAAAAGTTGATGGGGATTAAAACCCCAACCAATTTTAAACACTGCTTATGAGGTGCGGGGTATGAGACCCAAAAGAAAAAGATAAAAAAATGGTAATATCGTAACTTTCTAGAAATATCAGACTTAAGACACAGTTAAAGGCATTCCATTATCACTAGGTTTGAGCTTCAACAAAAAAGGAACAGCTTTCTTTACCCAAGACTGCACAGGAGTACATGACTTTGCTGCCTCCCCAAAACAAATATCTAACATCTCAGTATGAATAACTCCAGGGTTGAGAGGAATAGCGGCCATTCCTGACGGTAATTCTTGGGCTAAAGTACGGGTCAAACCCTCAATTGCCCATTTTGAAGCGCAATAAGGCCCTACTTGTGGAGAAGTGGAACGTCCCCACCCAGAACTAAAATTAACAATTATTCCGCTCTTTCTAGAAATCATAGCGGGGAGAAAATGACGCATCACATTTGCCACACCCTTAATATTAATATCAATTAATTGGGAAAATTCCTCACTATCAACTTCCCAAACAGACCCTGGTTGATTAATTATAGCGGCATTATTTATTAATAAATCTGGCGGTGAATAATGACTTAATGTTTTAGTTACCCACTCTCGCACATAATTTTCATCTGCTACATTCACAGAAGTAAACTGATGTGGATTACCATATTTAGTAGTTAATTTTTCAACAGCAGATGCAGAACGAGCACAACCAATAATAGTATGACCTAATCTAATAAATTCATCGGTCATAGCTCTACCTAAACCACGGCTAACTCCTGTAATAACAATGACCTTTTTCATCGGGTATATATATTTTTTTACTTAACTCTTATTATAATTAAATTCCGTTCTAATTGAAGAAGGAAGAAGGAAGAAGGAAGGAGTAAGAAGTAAGAAGGAAAAAGTAGATAGGGACTCAAACCCCAACCAATTGCAAACACAGTGTAGACAGCGGTTCAACAATTAATCATTAACAATTACCTCTCCTTGAAAAGAAGAGGATTGAAGAAAAGGAATTTTTGTTCTTTTTTTTTCCTTGAAAAGAGAGGCTTTAAACCTTAATTATTCGGTAATTAAACCCAAAATAAAGGGTGCATTTAAATTTTGAATAAAGCCAAAAAATTATCGCTTTTAGGCAACAGAACCGAAAGGCAACAAGCAACAGGAAATAGATAAGAAAAAAGTATTTTTGCAAATATTGAGATGCACCAAAAATAAAAATATAACAATAATAAAACCCGATCATAATTTAATAATGTTAGCCATTGACAAACAACAATTAGCAGCTTGGGTAGAAACAGCATTAACTCAAACAAAATTAGGTACTTTACCTACTTATATTCCTTCACTTGCTGAAGCTAACCCTAATAATTTTGCCATAGTTTTACAAAGTATTGAAAATCCGATTATCTCATTAGGTAATGTAGAAATAAAATTGCCTCTAATGAGTACAATTAAACCTTTTTTACTCTTGTATTTATTATGTGAGTTTGGTAGTGATTTTGTATTTAAAAGAGTGGGAATAGAACCTTCAGAAAAGCCTTTCAATTCTTTAGAACAACTGGAAATTGATGGGGGATGGCCAAGAAATCCAATGATTAATAGTGGAGCGATCGCTTTATCATCGTTACTACCAGGAAATACTGCTCAAGAGCGCTGTGAAAATTTTTGTTCTTGGCTTAACAAGTATGGAAAATGTCAATTATTTTTAGATACAAATATATTAACTTCTGTTAGGTCTTTACCTAATCATAATAATCAAGCTATAGCTGAAAAATTGGTAGAAGCGGGTTATATTCAAAACTCGAAAATTGCTCTAGATACTTATAATCAAATTTGTTGTTTATCTGGCACAATTTTTGATTTTGCTAATCTAGGAATGTTGTTAGTAAAATATCCTTACTCTAAGTGGAAAAAACACTGTTGTGCAGTTAAAGCGCTAATGACTACCTGTGGTTTGTATGAAGCATCAAGTTGTTATGCTGTAAAAATAGGAATTCCAATTAAGTCTGGTGTAAGTGGAATTGTTTTGGGAGTAGTTCCTAGTACAGGAATAATTGTTTGCTATAGTCCTCCTCTAGATAAACAAGGAAATTCTGTAGTAGGTTTATTTCTCTTAGAGCTAATTTCTCAAAATTTACATTTAAGTGTCTTTTACTAATAAAAGTGTAATTAACGTCAGTTCGGATTAAGAGCAGTTATTTAACCTGGAATAATCTGAAACTATATAATCATGTTGAGCGGATGGTAGAATTAGCAACTATAGAATCAGGCTTTTAATTTATCCTGAATTCAGGTTAATTAGTTTTTCGTAAATAAAAAAATGAATCTATTTATGACCGAGTACCTTATTAATCTAGTATAATTTGGCTGTTATCTAATTTCAATATATAGATAAAAGACCAAATTATATTCAATCTTAAAGCTTTATTCTATAAGCTTTTTTCGACTAAAATCTCAGTACATTTTTTAACAGTAAGTTTCATCGAAATATATCATGCAGGTAGAGGAGTAAATTTTTATTACCTAAAACTCTAAGTTTTGTCTCTCATTGAACTGAAAAAGACTATATATAGCAATCCTACAGCGGTTTTCATTTCGGTAGACCACAGTAGAGACGTTCCATGGAACATCCCTACAGGGGGCGTGATTATGACGATGTGGTTCATCAATATGAAAAGCGCTGTAAATCATTCTTGTTGAAGAGGCAAGAAGCAAGAAGGAAAAAGGAAAAAGTAGATGGGGACTCAAACTCCAAGCAATTAGAGTTGTTGGGAAATAAAAATTGAACAATGCTCAAAGGCTTATTCTATAAGGTTTTCAGTATCTTAGGACTGAAAAACGCTATAAACTTTGACTAATAAGGGTTTTAGCCATTTTTTTAGCTTAATTCCCAACAACTCTATTATAAACACTGTGTAGAAGGCAGGGTATTAAACCCAAAAGAAAAAAAATAATTTTATTGCTTCGGTGTTTCTCATTCCCTAAAGTCTACAATATCTCACAACTCAAATAAGATTGCTGTATATCAACCAACTCACTCCAACAAGCCCGGTCTAGAAAAGCGAAAAAGCTTATAGTTAAAGTGCTAATTGCTGTATATCAATTAATTTAGAGTTTGAATATTCATCTTGAGACGCTCCCTGTAATCAAATCATTTTTCAACAATAAAAACTCTCCAATTATCTTACTTTGTTTCTTATGTCCTCAAGGATTTAATTCACTGTTAATATTTTAAATCTAAATCCTGAATAAATCTTTGCTTAATTGATTAGCTGTCAATTTTTCGAGCAACTTATTGGCAAATTAAGTTGTACAAAATTCATAACAATTAGACTTAGATTCTATTTCTGGGGATAAAATTCTGATACAACCCTGTTTATAAAGAAACTGGTCACTATATTTAGGATTCACATTGGCAATGATATTAAACCTTGCCATTATTGCCATTAACTCAGATTTTTTTATAGGTTTGCTTATATAGCCATTAGCCCCTTGTTTCATCGCCCAATATACATCAACTTCTTTGTTTTTACTAGAGAAAAAAACTACAGGTATATTCATAATTTTAGGTTCTGATTTAATTTGACGACAAACTGAATAGCCATTCATTTTTGGCATAATAATGTCTAAAAGCACTAAATCAGGATGTTCTAGTTTGATTTTTTCTAGTGCTTCTAAACCATCACTTGCCAGTATAATATTTAATCCCATCTTAGTAAGAAAGTATGAACCGAGTTTTCTGACAATTTCGCAGTCATCTACGATTAAGACTGTTTTTTTTACCATGATTATATAGTGAAGCTAATGTATAGTTACCAAACTTAATTGAGGTGTAGATTTAGCACCCATGAATTGGGTGATTTAATACTTGCACTCCTGACTGTTTTCCCAATTGCAGAATGTTAAATTAATCGATTCAGTTAATAATGAAATTTTTAACTAAGAAAATATTAATATTATTAACCTAGTTTCATGATTTTTTGGTAGAGCATACAATCGTATCTACCTGTAATTATAATACACCTTTTAGATAGAAAATCAGAAGTTTTAGAACTGATTTATAAAGTAAATATTAAGAGGCTGAATTTCTGATTGTAGGCCAGTAAAGTAGAAATTTATGAGACCTAGATAGCATCAGAGTTTTCCTGCGGAATGCTGCACAAACAGCTCAGTTAATAAATCAGGTCTTACCGAAGTTTGTGAAGTACAGTAAGCATTCAGCATTCAGTTATTAGAAGTCAGCCATAAAAATGAAAGACGAATTTGGCACATTAGTCAATATAATTCTTGGTGAAAAAATATAGAGGTAGTCCTATAGGTAGTATTTATAGCAATAGCCAGAGCGGTTAAGACATAGACTGATGAATCTTAAACTAGGCAATGTTTTTCCCACTGTTCTCAGATCCGGTTTTCCCTGTTCCCTGTTATAGTTTGATGTATTTTTATCCAGACTTTCAATTATCATTCAGTCTCTGAATACTGATTTAAACTTGATTTCGCCAAAAGCTATCATCAGTTAAGAGTTAATAAATGATAGCTAAATACCGATAAATTACATTCTTTCTAAAACAGAAATAATGATAGCTGAATACTGATAAATCACATTCTTTCTAAAACAGAAATTCCCAGCAAAGATAATCCCAACTTTAGAGTTCTAGCTGTCAAGTAACACAACAATAATCTAGAAGTACGCAAAGGTTCTTCTGAAGTTAACACTGGGCAATTCTCAAAAAATTGATTAAACTTTCCACTCAATTCATATAAATATTCACAAAGACGATTAGGCAACAGTTCAACAGCTACCATATTTAACACTTCATTCAACAACAATAGATGTTTTCCTAATACCAATTCTTGCTCATCTTTCAAGATTATTTTGCCATTCTCTCTCAAATTTTCAAACTCAATTTCTCCCTTCCGAGCAATTCCTTGAACCCGCACATAAGCATATAATAAATAAGGAGCAGTATTTCCATTCAAAGCCAACATTTTATCGAAACTAAAAACATAATTACTATTCCGATTTTGACTCAAATCTGCATACTTAACCGCACTCAAACCAACAATCTTAGCTATATTTTCAATAAACTCATCACTCTCCGAACGATTCTCCTCTTCCAGCCTCTTTTTCAAATCATTCCGCGCCCGATTTATAGCCTCATCTAATAACTCTTTTAACCTGACAGTTTCCCCAGAACGAGTCTTTAACTTCTTCCCATCTTCTCCTAATACCAAACCAAAAGAAACATGAACAACTTCCACATTTTCTGGAATCCAACCAGCACGTTTTGCCACTTGCCAAACTTGAGCAAAATGATTAGCTTGACCAGCATCCGTAACGTAAATTAATCGCTTTGCACCCTCCTTTTCAATCCGATGACATAAAGCAGCTAAATCAGTAGTTGCATAATTATAACCACCATCAGATTTTTGTACAATTAATGGTAAACGCTCGCCTTCCTTATTAGTAAATCCCTCCAAAAATACACATTGAGCACCATTATTTTCCTCCAATAAACTTAACTTATTTAATTCTTCCACAACCCCAGGCAACATAGAATTATAAAAAGATTCTCCCCGCTCATTTAACTCAATATCAAGTAAGTCATAAATAACTTGAAATTCTCTGCGAGATTGATTACATAAAAGTTGCCAAGCATAACGACTATCCTCTGCACCAGCTTGCAAATTTACTACTTCTTCTCTCGATTTTTCCTTAAAAATTTCATCTTCATCAAACCTTTTTTTTGCCTTTCGATAAAAAGCAACTAAATCTCCTATATCTAAAACATCAGCAGTTTTTAAAGCTTCCGGAAAAGCTTCTCGTAAATAAGTAATTAACATTCCAAACTGAGTACCCCAGTCTCCCACATGATTTAACCTAAGTACATCATGTCCCTGAAATTCTAGAACCCTTGCCAAAGAATCTCCAATAATTGTTGAACGTAAATGTCCAACGTGCATTTCTTTCGCAATATTGGGACTAGAAAAATCAATGACAACTCGCTGTGGATTTTTTGTCGGGGGAATATTAAGTCGTTCATTTTTGATAATCTGTTGTAAATTAACTTCTATATATTCTGGTTTGAGGGTAATATTGATAAATCCTGGTCCAGCAATTTCTGGAGGCTTACATATATCGGTAATATCAAGCTTTTCGATAATTTGAGTAGCGATCGCCCTTGGTTTATCCTTTAATTTCTTAGCTAAAGACATTGCTACGTTACATTGATAATCTCCAAATTTGGGATTACTAGCTGGAACGACCATTGGATCTGTATTGGCTAAATCTTGACCAAAAGCAGCAACTATAGCTTTGTCGAATTTACTTTTGAGTTGTTCAAGAGTAGAGTTAATCATTATGTTTAATGTTGAAGATTTTAAACTTTTATAGATAATAACTTTCTGCTGTGGAAAAAAGTACTGATATCTGATAGACTCATTCTGAATATTTAAGTAGGTAGGTAAAATCATTTGTAGATTTACTACTCATACAAAATATGCCAGACTAGGGTGATTTTCAAAAAAATTGAAATTTAGGTAATTAGGGGATAATAAATAGATTTAGTATTCAGATATATTTTCTGTTCCCAGATTTAGTATTTTATACCTCGATTAAATGTTAAATTAATTTGGCACAGATACTTATCTAATCCAATTAATTTTTCTTGGCTGCTAGTATTTCAAGTGTAGTATAAGTGTAGTTTTTGAATTTATATGGATTCTGGATGTAGAATCTCCAATTTGACTTGAGATATTTAGATTAGCAATAATTATCTTATAGTTTTGTAATTTTAATAATGAATATAAAAAAAATATAAGCGTACCATTTTAAGAAATGTTAAGATGGTAGGTAATAATACTTGAGGACATTAATTATGTTATCTAAGCCGACTTTTGACGATCATTCCCTAAGTGAATCTTTTTATCAAACACTCATTAATCTTTTCTATGAATCTTTAAGTCTTTCCACTCAATCCTTATTAGGTGAATGTAGTTTTGGCTTTGCTCCCGACTCCAAGGGAGTCAAAACTTTTTTTATTATCGCTCCTTCTATATTAGATGCAGATCGACTAATTCAAGATCTTGACAGTCTCAAAAATCGAGTAATGTCTTTAATGGGAGGAGTAGGCAAACTTGGTATTTGTGTCAATCCATTGAAAGAAACAGAGGAGATTAATTCTCAGAATCACGAAGAGGAAAAATTTAGAGATTGTGTTGATGAACCCCGAAATTTTTTACCACAGTATATGATGTGTAAAATTTTTCCTATAGACTTATCCAATCAAAATCTAGATTAATTTTTCCATCCAGTTAGATACTTTTGATATCTAAAACTTTTTAAATATTTTTTTTAGTTCAACCTCCGAAATAACTTTGCCGGAAGGATTTTTAATTTTAACTTTGTCGTTAAAATCATCGCTACCTTCATTGTATTTAATTGGTAACAATATATATCTTCCTTGATAGAGAGTTTTATCGGAGGTAATCGTAAATTCTAAATCCTGATTATAAGTATTCTTTGTATACTGTAAATGTAATCTAGTGATAAATGCTTGTTCGTAGTTCATACCCAACTCATTCAACTCTTGAGAATTGAGCGGTATTGTATTACACGGGTCACAAAAACCTGTATCCCAAGCATATTCTATGACCGCAATTTCTTTGTTTGTAGCTTGAATAGTTGAAGTCAACAACTCTCGATAAAATTCGCCAAATTTTGACTCTATATTTAGTGGTACATCAAAGTTACTAGGAATCACCACATTTTCATAATTACTAACTTCAGCACGACCTGTTTCACTCAAAAAATAAACGATGATATTCTGAGTATCCTCTGAGTTAATTTTTCCTAATTGAAAAGGTAACATAATCTGAGGATAATTCTTAACAGTAAACTGAAGAGGTCTTAAATTTTGAAAACCTAGTTTTTCTTGTGCTTCTAAGTTAACCCTTACCACAAAAAAGAAAAGTTTCTTATTAATATAAGGTTGCAGATATTTAGCAGCACCTCTAGGAATTTTATACTGATTTTCCCTTAACCAATTTTCCAAAGAATTAGACTCTGTTGCACTTAAAATAACAATATCATATTCTCCCGCCGTGAAGCTTTCTATAACTCTTACATTTTCACGAGGAAATCCACCTCTAACTCCCCCACCTCTAAGACCACCTTCTTCATCATAGCCCTGATAAGAATCATATTCAACTAACCTAGGAGCAGTAAAATCATCTAAGCGTTGAAAAAGTTTTGGTGAAATAACTTTTACATCTTGCTTTTTGAGTACAACTGGTACTGGTAAAATCAGAGCAAACTCTTCAGGTTCCCCCTTATAATCAAAAGCTAAACTATAAGTTGTTTGATTGTCTTGATGAGCGATCGCCACTTGTGAGCGGTTATTAAACATTTCAGCATCAACTTTTGCCACAAAAAAGCCACAAAAACTTCTAACTTTTTTGACATCTATAGACATAGAAACTAATATTAAGCCTCCTACTATAGATAATTTGATGATTTTTTTTAGTCTTCGTTTTAAGAACATACCATTCAATAATGGATAATGGATAATTGATAATTGATAATTGATAATTGCCTCTCCCTAAAACAAAGAGGATTGAATAAAAGGAAAATTTTTTATTTTTTCTCCTTTAAAGGAGAGGCTTTAAAATTTAATTATTCAGTAAAGAAATATAGGAATTTTCAAATTAGTAAGATAAACAAGTTTCGGATATATGATGCCAGGGAAAAACGACAAAGATAGAAACTAATATTAAGCTTCCAACTCTAGAGAATTTAGTGATTTTTTTCAGTGTGACTTAGTAGAATATATCAGTCAAGAAATACTAATCTAGCTTCACATACTTTTGGCATCAAACAGTCATAGTTTCCATCTCAAATTTTTTCTCTTCCCAAAATCAGGAAATTTTCCAACTATTTTTCACCTCTCTAAAGATAGAAACCAATATTCACCTTTCAACTCTAGAGAATGTGGTGATTTTTTTCAGTATGACTTATACCAAGCGTGAAAAAATAATGTTACAAAACTCTAGTTATAAAGTCTCCAATATCTCACAACTAAAATCATATTACTATATAAGTCAAGAAATATTAATCTAGCTTCACATACTTTTGACATCAAACAGTCATAGTTTCCATTTCAAATTTTTCCTCTCCCCAAAAATCGGCAAATTTCAAGAGTTTTTTTGATAAAATAACACCCACTAAATCTTTTCAAGTCGCAGAATTTCATATCCTAATATTCTTCATAAATTTACAACTTGTAGCAACCTGAAGATTATCTATTTTATATAGAAATCAGGAATCAGTTATGATACTTGAGGCATTCTTTGAAAGCATAGAATATGATAACTGGCGTATTCATATATACTCATTTTTTTCTTCATCCCTTTTACCTGTTCCCTGTTCCCTACTCTTGGAGAATAACTATATTTTAGTCAACTTTGTTAGACAATTTTTTTGTGGTTAATAGTGGTTAATAGAAAAAACCATTATTGAAGAAATGAAGAAAATCCTGACTAAACCCAAGAAATGCTAAATCGCAACTTAATATTAACTACGATGACACTAAAATCTAGAACTCAAAACCTAGAAAAAACCCAAAATGGTAGAACTAACACCTAATCCTTCATTTAGTCTAACAATTCGCCTCGAAACTCCTAACCGCACCGGAATGTTGGCCAGTGTAACCCAAGCCATCGCATCAGAAGGAGGCAATATAGGCCATATTAACTTACTAGAGCAAAGTCGCCGAATTACACTTAGAGAAATTACAGTCGATGCCTATAGTACCGAACATTCCGAGAAAATTGTCCAAGCGGTTAAAGCATTAGCAGAAATCAAAGTAGTTGATGTCTACGACAGAACCTTCAATTTACATCGTGGTGGTAAAATAGCAGTTCAAGGTAAAATGCCATTAAAGTCTCAATCTGACCTATCAATGGCCTATACCCCAGGAGTAGGCAGAATATCTAAAGCAATTGCAGAAGACCCCGAACAAATCTATAAACTCACTATTAAACAAAATACAGTTGCCATTGTTACAGATGGTAGTGCAGTTTTAGGACTAGGTAATCTAGGTCCAGGAGGAGCTTTACCAGTAATGGAAGGTAAAGCAATGCTATTTAAAGAATTTGCTGGAGTAGATGCTTTTCCGGTCTGTCTCGCTACTCAAGATACTGATGCTATTATCGAAACAGTTAAAAATATTGCTCCTGTATTTGGAGGAGTAAACTTAGAAGATATTGCTGCCCCTCGTTGTTTTGAAATAGAAGCCAAACTACGCCAAATATTAGACATTCCAGTATTTCATGATGACCAACACGGTACCGCAATAGTTAGTTTAGCTGCATTGATTAATGCTTTAAAGTTGGTCAAAAAATCTATAGAAGATATTCGTATTGTGATTAATGGAGCTGGTGCTGCAGGAATAGCGATCGCTCGTTTGTTACGCAAAGCAGAGGCCAATACTATATGGTTATGTGACTCTAAAGGTATAGTATCAAAAGATCGTACAGGTTTAAACCCAGAAAAACAAGAATTTGCTGTTGAGTCTTCAGGTACTCTAGCAGATGCTTTGGTAGACGCTGATGTATTTTTAGGCGTAAGTGCTCCAGGAGTTGTTACCCCAGAAATGGTCCGTTCTATGGCTAAAGACCCTATAGTATTTGCTATGGCTAATCCTATTCCAGAAATACAACCAGAGTTAGTTATAGGAGATGTGGCAGTTATGGCCACAGGTCGCAGTGATTACCCAAATCAAATTAATAATGTTTTGGCATTTCCCGGTATATTTCGCGGTGCTTTAGACTGTCGTGCCACTACTCTTACTTCTACAATGTATTTAGAAGCTGCTAGAGCGATCGCCTCATTAGTCAAAGCTTCAGATCTAGACAAAGAACATATTATTCCTTCAGTCTTTGATACTAGGGTCGCTACTGCTGTGGCAGGAGCAGTGGCCCATGCTGCTCGCCAAGAAGGAGTAACCATTTAAAAGCTTTTAGATTTTTAAAATATAAATATCTTTAAGAAGTAAACATATCGCTATCTGTACCAAATAGTGAGTAGTGAGACCTCAGGGTCTCATTTTTTCTTGAATTTTTTTTGATTATTTTTTTTCAGAAAGTTACCAATAGTAACAATTTGATCAATATTTGCTGCAAATAACTAGGTTATTTTTTAGGAATCAGTGGTAGGGGAACCGTCGGATTGGCGACGTACACAATGAATAGCTTTGATACCATTTACTAGGTCAGAATTTATCTTTGTATTCCAAAGGACATCTCCTGTCAAGTCTTTTAACTGCTCTGATTATTCATAACATTCTTTTTCCACCCTTGATATAAAGTGTGATTTATCAAAAAATTAAATATTGTAGAGCAGTTTCAAACCTATCCCAATCTGAAAAAATATAAAATATAACAGGGAACAGTGGGAAAAACATTTCCCCTTATTTCGATTCATCTCATCATCACTCTATGTCCTAACCTACCTGTTTATTGCTTGCTATATATCAAAATAAATAAATCAAATCATCAATGGTAACTACAAAAAAGATTCGTCGGAAAACTCGTAAAGTTCCAATATTTGAAAGAATGATGGCATTTTTAGCCCTAGTAAATTTTATTCTAGTGCTATTTAACATCAGCTATATTACCTTTCGTGATTTTTATTTTGAGCAAATCCCAATGCTCACAAAAAGATACGACCCAATAAAGGGAATTGAATCTAATAGAGATACAGAAAAATACTTAGATCATTTGGAAGAACTGGAAACGAAAATACCTCAAGGTGCTGATTCTTTAATAGTACAAGAAGAGTTGGCAGAATTACGAGAACTTAGCATAGAAATGATCGATCAAAATCCTTTCGCCGTTGCCAACAAAAGTGGCTCTTTAGAAAAAATAAAAAATAGAATAAGGGATAGAATTCCTAATTCAGAAGATTCTGCAAAAGAATCATTTCAAACCTTCTGGAGTCAAGAATACTTAACAAAAAATGGATGGATTGAAGAACTGGAATGGTTTGAAACAGAAATCAAACCATTAATTGCTAAAAACTATTATCGTGGCATCGGTGAAAGTGGAGGACTAGCTGATTATTTTGGCATAATTGACCTACCATTCATCATTATATTTGGTATTGAATTTCTAGGCAGAACATTTTTAATTAGTCGTCGTTATCCTAGCGTGAATTGGCCAGAAGCGATGCTCTGGCGTTGGTACGATATTTTTCTACTATTACCATTTCTACAGTTTTTACGGATAATTTCTCTAACAATTCGCCTCAATGATGCTCAAATTATAGACCTAGAAACAATTAGGGCACAAGCTAGTCGAGGTTTTCTTGCTTCTATTGCTCAAGAACTAACAGAAGTAGTAATAATACAAGTAATTAATCAAGTGCAAAAAGATGTCAAAACAGGAGAATTAGCAAAGCAAATATTTTCCTCTCAACAAAAAACTTATATCGATCTAAATAACATTAATGAAATCGAAGCGATCGCTACTAGATTAGTGCAAGTAACTGTCTGCAAAGTAATACCTCAATTACAAGCAGATATAGAAGCTCTAATTCGTTACAATGTAGAAAAAATAATTGAAGAATTACCAGTTTTTCATAGATTTCAGCAAATACCAGGAGCTGAAAATTTAGCAAACCAACTATCAGAAAGATTAATTAAAGAATTATCCAATATTGCTACCGAAGGACCCCAAAATGCTTATGAAACAATTAAAATAGCAATGGCAGATCCAGTAGGAACAAAATTATCTAACCAGCTAGTTCAAAACTTCGGTAAAGCACTAAGTACAGAATTACAACAAGAACACACATTAGAAGAACTTCAATCCTTAGCATCAGCTTTTCTTGAAGAAGTAAAAATTAACTATGTGATGCGAATGAGTGAGGAAGATGTCGAAAAAATTCTAGAACAAACCAGACAACTACAGCTTAAAGCTAATCAACCCCAAAATAATATAAGCTAATACCGTTTCACGGAAATCAAAAGTCAAAAGTCAAAAGTTAAAAGTTAAAAGTAAGATTTAATAGACAGAAAACTTTGACGTTTAAAGTATTGAAACGTATTATTTGACATGATAACTTTGAAACTATTTGTGACATCCTTAAAGTGAAATGGTATAAAAAGTTAATTGCAATCGGAGAAAAAATTAACTTGCTTCTCAACAAAAAATATGATATACTAATGAATTAATAGTTTAATAGAGCTAATTTAGTAGGGAAAACCTATCCCAATTCTCAACTTGTAAAATGAGTAATGAAAAAGTATCATAACTCTTACAGGAAGTAGAATTTAAAGTTAACAAAGCAGTTGTTGCTATTCGACAAGGCAAAATCAAGAAAGCCTCGTCTAAGCGAAATTTGTATAATCTGTAAAGGATTTAAGTTAATGTTAACAATTGTTAACGGGGAGTGGGTGAAGCCCACTTTTTTTGTTGCATTTGTCCTATGAGTCATCCATTAATACCACAAATCATCAATTTTGCTACCCCTATTGCCGAGTCCCTAGGATTGGAATTAGTAGGAGCAGTATTTCATACAAATCAGCATCCTCCAGTGCTGCGTTTGGACATTCGGAACTTTCATCAAGACACAGGTTTAGATGATTGTGAACGTATGAGCTATGCCATAGAAGAATCACTAGACGCAGCAAATATTATTTCTGAACCATATTTACTAGAAATATCCAGTCCTGGTATTTCTAAATTTTTGGATAATGACCGAGATTTCATTGCCTTTAAAGGGTTTAGCGTTACGGTAAATACTTCCGAACCCTATAAAGGTAAAAATCAGTGGATAGGGCAACTGGTTGGTCGCGATCAAACAGCAATTTACATTAACCAAAAAGGACGACAAGTAACTATTCCACGCTCTCTAATTATGACTGTTGAATTACAGGAAGGAAGGTAATTAGGGTTTGCGCTTCACTAGTCTTTTGTTAAGGGTAGGAGTCAGGAGTCAGTCCTCAGGAGTCAGAATAAATGGGAATTATAGAGGAGGTAGTCGGAATAATTTTCCCTTGATTTTTCTACCCTTGTCTGCCCAAAATCCTAACTTTTTGGTAGCTCAAGCTTAAAAAGTTGCACTTTTTTTCAGTATAAAAAGGCTGAAGCTTTTATCTGTACTTGTTCTTCTTTTCTTGTTTTTTCAATTCTCAAAGTTTAAGCTCTCGAAAAAACAAAAAATACTTCACTTGAATACCTAAATTATTAATATCCTAATCTCACAAGGATGAAAAAAAAACTCGCCTCATAGTACAAAAACTTAGAAAAATAATAGAGGATAAAAATTATGTCAATGGTTAATTTGCCTGGACTTAAAGATATGATCGAAGGTATTAGTAAAGAGCGCAATTTACCAAAACAAGCAGTTCAAGCTGCTTTACGTGAAGCTCTACTAAAAGGATATGAACGCTACCGACGCACTCAACGTCTAGATGGAATTCATTTCACAGATGATTACTTTGACAACTTTGAAGTAGAGTTGGATGTAGAAGAAGAAGGATTTCGAGTATTGGCCACTAAAACCATTGTTGAAGAAGTAACCAATCAAGACCACCACATAGCTCTGAAAGAAGTTATAGAAGTAGCTCCAGAGGCCCAGTTAAATGATACCGTATTCTTAGATGTCACACCAGAACAAAATGAATTTGGTCGTATGGCCGCTATCCAGACCAAACAAGTATTAGCTCAAAAACTACGGGATCAGCAGCGCAAGATGA
The DNA here is from genome assembly GCF_010692685.1 of Okeania sp. SIO2F5. NCBI lineage: Bacteria > Bacillati > Cyanobacteriota > Cyanophyceae > Oscillatoriales > Microcoleaceae > Okeania > Okeania sp. SIO2F5. Next base: position 79,379 of record NZ_JAAHGU010000018.1, read on the forward strand.
TTCAAGAAGAATTTCAAGATTTAGAAGGCGAAGTTCTTCAAGCAAAAGTCCTAAGATTTGAAAGACAATCAATTATCTTATCTGCAACTAGTGGTTTTGGTAGACCAGAAGTAGAAGCTGAACTACCTAAGAGAGAACAATTACCCAACGATAACTACCGTGCTAATGCCACATTCAAAGTTTATCTCAAGCGAGTATGTGAAGGCTCAACTCGTGGGCCTCAGTTACTTGTATCCAGGGCTGATGCTGGTTTAGTAGTTTATTTATTTGCAAATGAAGTCCCAGAAATTGAAGATGAGATAGTGAGAATTGTAGCAGTAGCCAGGGAAGCAAATCCGCCATCCCGATATGTTGGCCCGAGGACTAAAATTGCAGTTGATACTCTAGAAAGAGATGTAGATCCTGTCGGAGCGTGCATTGGTGCGAGGGGATCGAGAATTCAGGTAGTTGTGAATGAACTGAGGGGAGAAAAAATAGATGTGATTCGCTGGTCTCCAGATCCTGCAACTTATATTTCCAATTCCCTTAGTCCAGCTAGAGTAGACGAAGTTCGTTTAATCGATCCAGAGGAAAGGAGAGCGCATATTTTGGTATCTGAGGATCAACTTAGTTTGGCTATAGGTAAGGAAGGACAAAATGTCCGTCTGGCCGCTCGCCTCACTGGCTGGAAAATTGATATTAAGGACACTGATAAATACGATCATGCTGAAGAAGATAGCAAAATAGCAGTTGAAGTTTCTCATCGGCAAGCATTAGCTGAACAAGAAGAAAACAATACTGAGGAATTAGAGTTAGAAAATACAGATTTTGACGATCCAGATAATTATTCTGAAGTTGATGAAACTGAATATCCTGTGGAATTAACTTAAATATTAAAGATTATAATTTCAGAGATAGAGTTAATTATTTACAATCAAAATCATATCGGTTTGCAACTTCAAAAAGCAAGTATTCATTAGAGTTGTATGGCATTAAAAAAATAAAACTGTAAACCAAATTAATATGAAGTTGCATAGAATAATATTTTAATCAGAGTTGACTATAGATTAAGACAGACGAATTAATAAATTTCATAATTCTGTGCAACATAACATAAAATTGGTATAAAACCTAAAACCTCATTTTGTGCAACATAACATAAAATTGGTGTAAGTTTTTAACTATTGCTAATTAAGAAGTTATCTGGATTTTGCTATACCAGGCGCGATCAATGTTTGTTTGTTACAAATACTTAGGGTGTTGATAGTAATCAGTAGTTACCGAGGTTAGGTCTTAAGCATTTCTTGGAATGAGGCTTGATTTTTAGCTCTTTAATACATTATGGGTAAAGTTCTTACTTCACTTTGATTGTTTGTATAGCAGAAGGAAGAAGAAAAGACCTAAAGGCCGAAAAATCTTCGTTATCTGAGTTTTAAACTTTTGATATGTCCGCCCCCTTTCCTTCGACTGCTATAGCATTCATAATGAAAATTGGTACAATACCAATTTTCATAATTAATTTATCCGCAAACCGCTATGATTACAATTCATTTAATCTACTATCATAGAATTAAATAATTAAAAGCTTTTATTCAGATAAACTGTTGACTTTAGATTGATAAAAGTAGCTACTCTTAGTATTAATTTGTGCAATAATTTATCATTTTCTTTGTGGGTTTAATACCCCACCGTCAACGGGGGTGTTCACGCATTACTTGGGGGAGCGTAGACGCGGAGCGGCAGGTCGTTGACTATCCCCATGTAATTTTCCTCCTGTCTCCTGTCTCCTGTCTCCTGTCTCCTTCTTCAAT